>CAYNCY010000021.1:14894-17567 GCA_964395195.1 uncultured Steroidobacteraceae bacterium | reverse complement strand
CCGTGAGTCGCGCGTTGCCGGCATAGGAGGCGATCAGCAGGTTGAATTCGCGGTTGGCGTTCAGAAACTCCACGAGCTCCGAGTGGCTCGTGAGTTCGTAGCGGCTTTGCGAAATGCGGCGCAGGCGATCGAGATCCTGGGCGGCAACGCCGACCACGGCTGCGAGCTCGGCCGCGCGCGGCTCGAGCAGCATCCTGAGTCCGTAGATGTCACGGACATCCTTGAAGGTCAGCGGCGCGACGCGCGCGCTGCGTTCGTCCGTCCTGTCGACCAGGCCCTCCTGGACGAGCCGCACGAGCGCCGAGCGCACGGCCGCCTGCTTCAAGTTGAAGCGCGCAGTCAGCGAGGCTTCCGACACGCGACTTCCCGGCGCCAGCTGATAGAAGAGGATGGCCGAGCGAATGGACTGGTACGCCTGCTCACCCAGATTCGCGGTCCGGTCGCCTCCAGGAGCGATGTCGAGTCGTTCAGGTCGAGCCAATGGCACACCCGGGGTCGAGGACAGAATGGAACGGAATACTACCGTGCCTAAATGTCATGGTGGGGCTATCTGCAATGTTGTATTGAAGCCACTAACCGTTCGAAAGCGGCTTTACAGTATGTAAGACCGGTGTTAGCGTCAATTGAGCCCGCGATGCCCGGATCGCGAGCTGCCGGCGTGGTGACAGACGGGTGCCGGGCGGTGCGCGAGTCGGGCGAACGCAACGCTCGCCGTTGACCGTTCCACCCTCCGACCGCACGGCGATTCGCGACGCCACCCGAGGTGGCGGCCGAGGAAGAGACGAAGGGGATACCGCATGAGTCAAGCGCGCAAGCCGATCGAGTATGCCGACGCCACGACAGAAGTGCGCGCGGTCTACGACGACATCATGGCGACGCGGAAGACCGACTGGATCAACAACTTCTGGAAGGTGCTCGCGCACGACCCGCCGACGCTGCGCAGGATCTGGGCCAACATCAAAGAGGTCATGGGGCCCGGCACCATCGACCCGCTGACGAAGGAGATGCTCTACGTCGCGGTCAGCGCTTCGAACGGCTGCCGCTACTGCATCGCCTCGCACGGCGCCGCCGCGCGCAAGCACGGGATGACGGAGGCCCAGTACTCCGAGCTCCTCGCGATCGTCGGACTCGCCAACGAAACCAATCGACTCGTCACGGCGCTCGATGTCGCCGTCGACGCCAAGTTCCTCTGAACGACCGGACTCAACGCACCCACCGCCACGCCCTCGCGAGGATTTCGACATGAGCAAGCCCGACGTCAACGCCGTGACCCACCATCGCTGGGACAAGATTCCCGCCGAGGCGATGAAGGGCACCATTACGCGCAAGATCGTCACCGGCGAGCGCTCGATGATTGCGCACGTGCACCTCAAGAAGGGCGACGACGTACCGCGTCACTCGCACGACAACGAGCAGCTGACGTACATCCTCGAAGGCGCACTGCATTTCTGGTTCGGCGACAACGGTGAGCGCGAGCTCACGGTGCGCGCGGGCGAGATCATCGTGATTCCGTCCAACGTCCCGCACCGCGCGCTCGCGCTCGAAGACACGCTCGACGTCGACATCTTCTGCCCGCCGCGCCAGGACTGGCTGACCGGCACCGACGCGTACCTGCGCCGCTAGTCCGCCGCCCCGTACCGACCCCGGAACAAGACTCAATGGACCTCGGACTCAAGGGACGCCGCGCGCTCGTCATGGGCGCCTCGCGCGGACTCGGCAAGGCGCTCGCGGAGGCGCTGGTCCGCGAAGGCGCACGCGTCGCAATCTGCGCACGCGACGCCGCGCGGCTCGGCGAGACCGCGAAGTCGATCGGCGCCGAGCCATTCGTCTGCGACGTCACGCTACCGGGAGCCGCCGCAGGGCTCATCGCCTCCGTCGAGCAGCGCCTCGGTGGTATCGACATCCTCGTCGTCAACACCGGCGGGCCGCCACCCGCGCTCTTCGCGGACCTGGGTGATGCGGCGTGGCGGGGAGCCTTCGAGGGCCTCTGGATGAGCAGCGTCGGAGCGATTCGTGCGGCTCTTCCGGGCATGCGGGCCCGCAAATGGGGACGAGTCATCGTCGTCACTTCGGTCGCGGCGAAGGAGCCCGTACCCAAGCTCATGCTCTCGAACTCGCTGCGGGCGGGACTGCACGGCCTCGTGAACGCGCTGAGTCGCGAGGTCGCGGTCGATGGCGTCAGCGTGAATGCGTTGATGCCGGGTTACACGCTCACCGAGCGCCTTGCGGAACTCAAGCTCGATGAAAAGGCGCTCACCGCGCAAATTCCGGCGGGCCGCATCGGGAGCGCCGAGGATTTTGGCGCGGTCGGCGCGTTTCTCGCGTCCGAAAGCGCGGGATACATAACCGGCCAGGCCATCGCCTGCGACGGCGGACTGATGCATGCGATCTGAGGTACGCGCGGGTACACGGCCTGCGTCGCCACGACAGTCTGATCCACCAACGATTTTCGAAAACACGACTACATCCACAGCTGCAGGGACATCATGAAACACTCAAACGGGCCAATTGCGTTCTCTGGCGTCCGGCGGCTCGCCGCCGTGTCGGCCATCGCCCTCCTGGTCTCACAGGCGCTCGCGCAGCCGGCTGGCGCCCAGCAGGCGGCGGCATCCACGGGGCCGGTCGGCGGTCTCGAGGAAGTGATCGTCACGGCGCAGAAGCGCGCCCAGAACT
>CAYNCY010000021.1:0-14794 GCA_964395195.1 uncultured Steroidobacteraceae bacterium | reverse complement strand
CCGGTCGGCGGTCTCGAGGAAGTGATCGTCACGGCGCAGAAGCGCGCCCAGAACTCGCAGGATGTCGGCATCGCGATCTCCGCGGTCACGGGTGACGATCTCGTCGCGCTCGGCGCCGTCACGGCCACCGACATCACGAAGACCATGCCCGCGGTCGTGCTGACGCAGCCGAACGGCCCGTCCTCGTTCAGCCTCTCGATCCGCGGCGTCACGCAGAATGACTTCGCGGACCACCAGGAAAGCCCCGCGGCAATCTACGTCGATGACGTCTACGTCAGCCAGATGGCAGGGCTTGCGTTCTCGATGTTCGACATGGAGCGCGTCGAGGTGCTGCGCGGACCGCAGGGCACGCTGTTCGGTCGCAATGCGACCGGCGGCCTCGCGAACTTCGTCACGCGCCGCCCGACCGACGACACGGGCGGCTATACCGACGTCACGTTCGGCGAGCGCAACCTGACCCGCGTCGAAGGCGCCATCAACGGCGCGGTGGCCGAGGGCATCGACGCGCGGCTCTCGTTCGAGAGCAACCACTACGATCCGCTTTTCCGAAATATCGCGGGCGGCGCGCCGGATGCGGAGAATGGCAATGACTGGGCGGTCCGCGGCCAGATCCTCTTCAAGAACCTCGGCGCCGGCCAGCTCCTGCTGAACGCGCGCACGAGCCGCGAGGACGTGCATGCGGGTTCCTGGGAACAGTACGCAACGCTCCCGGGTGCCAACGGCTACAACGGCCTTGCGGGTCCGAATGACAACCCGTACGGGACGTGCCCGGGCTGCAACCAGAGCGGGATCCCGAGCAGCGCGCCGTTCACGACGACCAACAACCAGGCGGGCTACGCCCGGATCAAGACGAACGGCATCACGGCCAAGTTCACCCAGGACTTCGGCGGTACGACGTTCACGGGCATCGCCGACTATTCGAACCTGCGCAAGGACTACCAGGAAGACTCCGACGTCTCGCCGTACACGATCTTCCAGTTCTTCAACGGCAGCAACGTGGCGCAGAAGTCGCTGGAACTGCGACTGAACGGCGGCGACAAGCAGCTCAACTGGACGGCCGGCCTGTACGCGCTGAACATCGACGGCGACTACTACGACGGCTGGGAAGGTCCGGCGTTCTTCGGTGCCCAGGAATTCAACGTCCCGGGCAACCCGAACGCGTCGTACAGCTCCTACTCCGGCGCACCGGGACCCTGGCCGTATGGCACGGCGCCCTTCACGATTGGTGGCGGCCTGCCGGATCCGGCCGGTGGACTCCCGGCAACCCGCGCACCGTACGAGCTCACGACGAAGTCCTACGCAGCGTTCGGTCAGGTCGAATACCGCCTGACGGACCTGATCGGACTCACGGTCGGCGCGCGCTTCACCAGCGACAAGAAGGACTATCGCTTCAGCTGGGGGCCGTACGAGTACTTTCCGCAGAGCACGACCGGCCAGATCCTTCAGCTGACGCGCCCGGTCGGATTGCAGTTGAGCGATGACTACGTCAACAGCCGCAGCGACAACCTGTGGGCCGGCAAGGTCCAGCTCGACTTCCACCTCGCGCCGGACGAGCTCCTCTATGCGAGCATCAACCGCGGCGTGAAGGGCGGCGGATTCACGGCGCCGCTCTTCCCGGCGACGATCGCGAACGTGGCCGACCTGACGTTCAAGCCTGAGGTCCTGACCTCCTACGAAGTCGGCCTCAAGTCCGAGTTCCTGAACCGCACGCTGCGGCTCAACAGCGCCGCTTACTACTACAACTACAAGGACTACCAGGCGCTCATCTACACGATCAGCCTCAACCAGCTGATCAAGAACGCCGATGCGAAGCACAAAGGCGCGGAGACCGAGCTCGAGTGGGCGCCGAACGAGGCGTGGCGCGTCGGGATCGGCGCGTCGTACGTCGATGCGGTCGTCCTCAACGTGCCTGGCATCTGCTGCACGGCCTCGGGTACTGCGGTCGTCGGTGACTACACGCCGGGCAATGCCCCGCGCTGGTCGGGCAACGCGATGGTGCGCTACACACTGCCCGTGGCCGAGGGGCACCTCTCGTTCCAGGTCGACGGCAACTACCTGTCGCGTTTCTGGTTCAATCTGTCGGACACCCCGTCGGTCGAGCAGTCGGCGTTCGGAATCGGCAACGCGCGCGTCTCGTTCATCCCGCAGAGCGGCAAGGTCGAGGTCGGCGCTTCAGTCGAGAACTTCGCCGACAAGCACTACGCGGTGATGGGCTTTGACAACACGGGAATCAACGGGCTTGCGCAGCGCTACCCGGGCATGCCGCGCTGGTTCAAGGTCCACGTAAACTACAAGTTCTAGGAAACAGTCCGCGATGCGCGCCCGGGCACGGGGCCCGGCCGCGCCATCCGCCGAGACGAGGAGAGCGATGTGAACAAGACCCGAGTCGCAGCTTTCGGCGCGCTGTGCGCGTTCATGTACGCGGGCTCTGCGCTCGCCGCAGCCGCGCAACCCAGCCTCACCGAGATCTACGCCGACCTCGCGACGAAGCGATTCGTCGACCTCACGCACACGTTTGGCCCGACGACTCCGCACTGGAAGGGGTTCGGCGAGGAAGAGGTCAAGACGCTCTACACGATCAAGAAGGACGGATTCAAGGTCCAGCAGTTCACCCACGTCGGGCAGTGGGGTACCCATATCGATCCGCCGGCGCATTTCCACGAGGGGTTGCGTACGGTCGACCAGATTCCGGTCACCGAAATGCTGATGCCGCTCGTTGTGCTCGACGTCCACGAGAAGGCCGCGAAGAACGCCGACTACATACTCTCGCTCGATGACGTCAAAGCGTGGGAGGCAAAGCACGGCCGGATTCCCGCGCACGCGTTCGTTGCAATGCGCACCGACTGGTCGAAGCGCTGGCCGAACGATGCCTCGATGCAGAACAAGGACAAGGCCGGAGTCGCCCATTACCCGGGCTGGAGCAAGGACGTCCTGAAGTTCCTGTACGAAGACCGCAAAATCACGGCGTCGGGTCACGAGACGACGGACACCGATCCCGGCATTGCAACGACCAAGGACGATTATTCGCTCGAGAGCTACGTGTTGGGCCTCAATCACTACCAGATCGAGATGCTCGCCAACCTCGACCAAGTACCCGAGGCGGGCGCGCTGGTGATCGTCACGTGGCCGAAGCCGGACGGCGGCACGGGCTTCCCCGCACGCGTCATCGCCATCGCTCCGTGAAGCGCCGCGGACGCGCGGCGCGACGCCTGCGGTGCGGGCGGGCGAGGTGAGCGGCCAACGCTGGTCGTCGAACCTCGGCTTCATGCTCGGCGCCGTCGGCGGTGCCGTCGGACTCGGCAGCATCTGGCGGTTCCCGTATCTGGCCGGTGCCGGCGGCGGCTTCGCGTTCATCGCGGTGTTCGTGGTCGCCTGCCTCATTTTCGGCGCGCCCGTGCTCATCGGCGAGACGGTGATCGGGCGTTGGGGTCGTCAGAGCCCGCCGCAAGCGGCCGGCGCGATCGCGGGGCGGTTCGGCTACTCGAAAGCCTGGAACATCGTCGGCTGGACCGGCTGCGTTGCCGGCTTCCTGGTGATGACCTACTACACGATGATCGCGGGCTGGGTGCTCGCCTACACGTGGTTCTTCCTGACCGGGGATTACGCGCACGGCGGCCCGGCGCCTGCGGTCGCCAAGTTCCACGCCTTCATCGCGGACTCGGGCACCGTCACGTTCTGGCAGTTCGCGTTCCTCGGTCTGATCGCGGCGACCTCGGGCCGCAGCCTCAATCGCGGCGTCGAGTGGGTCAATCGGTGGCGGGCACCGGCGCTCCTGACGCTCCTGCTCGTGCTGGTCGGCTATTCGCTGACCCACGGCGACGTGGCCCGTGGACTCGATTTCGCCTTTGCTCCCGACCTGTCACGGCTGACCCCGGCCGTTGTGCTCGGAGCCGTCGGCCAGGCACTCTTCGCGCTCGGGATCAGTGTCGGCATCATGATCGCCTACGGCGCCTACATGCCGGCCGGCGAGTCCCTGGGTCGAAGCGTGCTCGCCGTCGTCGGTTCGATCTTCGCCGTTTCGCTCCTCGCGACGGTCATGATCTTTCCGCTCGTTTTTCACTACGGCCTCGACCCGGCGCAGGGACCTGAACTTGTTTTTCAGGTCTTGCCAGTCGTCTTCGCGGAGATGCCGGGCGGTCGCGCCATCGGCACGATCTTCTTCGCGCTCCTGGTGCTCGCGGCGTTCACGCCGACCATCGGCGTCATGGAGGCGTGGATCGCCTGGCTCACCGAGCGCTTCCGTATGCGCCGCGCGGTGGCCGCCATCCTCGCAACGGGATCTTGCCTTCTGCTCGGGCAGGCATCGGTCCAGTCCTACGGGCGCCTCGCTGACTGGCATCCGCTCTCGTTCGTGCCCGTGCTCTCGCACGCGACCGTCTTTGGCGCGCTCGATTTCCTGGGTTCGAACCTGCTGATGCCGCTGTCGGCGTTCCTGGTCAGCGTGTTCATCGGCTGGCGCCTCGCCGGCAAGGTGCCCGACGCAGAGCTGAGCGGCCTCTCGCCACGGGCTCGCGCACTTCTCGGGCTCGCACTTCGCTATCTGTGCCCGATCGGCATCACGGTCGTCGTGATCTGGGGCTTCATCGCCCAATGAGGGCGCAGCGCGCCGGGCTCAGCGCGCGTGCGCCACGGCCTGCCTGCGGCGCCATGCCGCGGGCGGCGCCCCGAACTCCCGCCGGAACGCGCGACTGAACGCCGTATCCGTCTGGTAGCCGACGTTCTCTGCGATCCGCGCGAGCGGCGCGTTGCTCTGGCAGAGCAGGTTGGCCGCGAGCAGCATCCGCCACTGGGTCAGGTACTGCATCGGCGACGTGCCGACCAGGTGCTGAAACCGCTCCGCCAGCACGGAACGTGAGGTCTTGGCGGCATGCGCGAGTTCCTCAAGCGTCCACGCATGCGCGGGTCGCGAATGGAGCGCGTTTAGTGCCGCGCCCGTGATGCGATCGCGTAGGCCCGCCAGCCATCCGGTCCGATCCTCGCCTTGCTCGTTCATGTAGAGCCGCAGCACCTCGATGAAGAGGACCTCCGCGAGCTTGGCCAGCACACCGGCACCGCCGGGGCGCGGTGAACGTGCCTCGTTGAGCGCGTAGCGGACGGACGCCTCGAGCCAGATGCCGGCGTTCGATCCGCGCACGTTCACCCGTACGATCGGCGGCAAGCCCGCCATCAGCATCGCCGCGAGGCGGGCGTCGCAGGCAAGGTATCCACAGACCAACTTCGTTGCCGTGCCGCCACCCCCGTAGGCGAGCTGACGGGGACGGCGCGCGAGCACTTCTTCGAGTCGCGCGCCTTTCGCCGGCGGCAGTCCCGGCCGCGACGTCATCCGGTGCGCGTGGCCCTGCGGAAAGATGACGGCATCGCCGGCAGTGAGCTTGACGGGCGGCGAGTCGCCGAGCTCGACGTAGCACTCTCCCTCGGTGATCAGGTGGAAGATCACGATGCGTTCGGCGCTGGGCTCAAGGATCGGCGCAGCGGAGTCCGCCCGGGGAGACTGGTAGCACCAGGGCGCCGTAAAGCGCGCATGGATGAATATCGCCCCCACGAGGCGCACGACCCGGAGCGTTTCAGACAGCGCATCCACGCTCAGGCGCCGCCCACGTCAATGATGAGATTGACAGGCGTCGCGTTGCAGAGGGCGCGCGCCACGGGCGATGTCCGGTTGCTGCCCTCGACGAGCGCCCGCAGTCGTTCCGCTCCGACCCCACTGGCGGAAATCCGCACGGTGAGTCCCACCGCGAGTGGGCCGGCATCCACTGCGGCGCCGGAGGAGTCCGGGAGGTCGAAGAGCCCGCACGCGTTCGAGCGGCTGCTCGCGGTCACCTCGAGAAAGTCGAGTTCGATCCCTTCGGAGGCGGCGGCCATTGCAATGCGGGTTGTCGTGCAGGACGCGAGTCCTGCGCGCATGAGCCAGCCTGGCGTGACGTGATCACCGGTGCCGCCGAATTCGACCGGCATGTCCGTCGCGACGGCGGTGCCGTTCGCGTGACTCGCCACGACGCGCGTGCCTCGCTGCCAGCGCGAAACAGCCGCAGCGTCATCGTGCAGACCCACGTCGGGGCGGCGGCGTAGGGCTGATTTGACGCGCTCGATCGAGTCGGCAATTGACAGGGATTGCATGGCAAGGCGCCCGGCTGGTGGGGAGGACTGAATCTTGGACGCAATGCCGCAACCTGCCAATAGTGGAGACGCCCGTGGGCGTCGAACCGGGACGATCGGTCAGGAGAGGCGGATGGCCGGTCAGTCTCGGCCCGCGGGTCGCTCGAACCCGGACGATCCGTCAACCACGGCCGCCGGACGGGCAGGACCCGCGTTTGCCGGCGGTGATCGAATGAATCCCGTCAGCGACATCCGCCACGCCTCGCACGCCAGGGGGACGGTCGTCGCACCGCAACCGAAACCCATGGAGACACTCATGCACGCCATTCAAATCACGCAGCACCCGACCCGCTACTGCCCCTCCGACGCGCATCCGCGTGACGCCGCCCGTTCCACGACGCCCCGTGCCGCGTTGGCACTCCTCGCCCTCGCACTGATCGCCTCGCCAACTGTCCGCGCAGCGGATATGCCGGCGCCGGTGAATCCGGAGGAGATCAAGTGGGGCCCGGTCCCCGCAGTGCTCGCGCCAGGCGCGCAGATGGCGGTTCTGTTCGGCGATCCCGCCGGCACGGGACTCGTGACCCTGCGCCTCAAGATGCCGGCCGGCTACAAGATCTCACCACACTGGCACCCGACCGACGAGCACGTCACCGTCATCTCGGGCACGTTCGCGATCGGCATGGGCGACAAGCTCGATCCGGCAGCGTCGAAGACACTGAAGGCGGGTGGCTACGGCGTGGCGACGGCGAACATGCACCATTTCGCGTGGACCAAGACGGGCGCGATCGTCGAGGTCAACCTGATGGGGCCGTTCCAGATCACGTACGTGAATCCGGCGGATGACCCGAGTCGCAAGAAGTAACCCGGAGCGCGCCCAACGTGGAGCCCGCAGTACAGCGACGCGTCCAGCGCTATGGCTGGGATCGCGCGTCGAGCGAATACGAGGCCGTATGGCGTGGGCCGTTGGACGCCGTGCAGACCGAATTGCTGCGGCAGGCCTCGCTGCATGCGGGCGATCAGGTCATCGACGTGGCGTGCGGAACCGGGCTCGTCACGATGCGGGCAGCGCGCTCGGTGCGACCGGCAGGTCGCGTGGTCGGCGTCGACCTGTCGGGACGAATGGTTGACGCCGCGACGGAGCGGGCACGCGCCGGGGCCGTTGCAAATGCTTCGTTCCTGCGGGCCGATGCCGAGGCACTCGGGCTTGCCGACGCGACGTTCGACGCGGCTCTCTGCGCACTCGGGCTCATGTACGTCCCGGATCCCGCGCAGGCGTTGAGGGAGCTGCGGCGGGTCCTCAAGCCGGGCGGCCGCGTGGTGCTCGCGGTCTGGGGTGAGCGGATCGCGTGCGGATGGTCGAGCATTTTCCCGATCGTTGAGGCGGAGGTCTCAAGCGACCTCTGCCCGTTGTTCTTCAGCCTGGGCGTCCCGGGTGCGCTCGCACAGACTTGCCGGGACGCCGGATTCGAGGCAGTCACGGACCTTAGGATGCGCACGACGCTTGAGTTCGCCGATGCCGACGAGGCGTTCGCGGCGGCGACCACCGGCGGCCCCGTGGCACTCGCATGGTCCCGCTTCGACGAGAAGGTCCGCGACCGAGTGAGACGACGGTATCTCGCCTCGATTGCCGAGTGGCAGCGCGGAGCTCGCTTTCAGGTTCCCGGCGAATTCGTAGTCGTCAGCGGTCGTTCGCCAGGATCGGTCGAGCAAGCGGAGCCCGATTGCGCGCGTTGAGAGAGGGAGCCTCACGCAGCAACGTCATGACATCGTTGATGATGACCTCGGGCTGCAGGAACGCCAGCGAATAGATCTCGCGAACGGTCCCGTGCGGGTCAATCAGGACCATTTTCAGCATGTGATGCAGGGTGCGCGTTGGCCTCCGCTGCGCGTCGAGTTCGACGCTGACGTCCTGGCCGAAGTCATCGAGTACCGGCAGCAGCGAGCTCACGGAGCGGGCGGTCAGGAAGTGCCACTCGAACTCGCGATTGTTGGCAAGCGCGCCGGCGTACCTGGCGAGCACTACCGGGGTATCCGTGGTCGGGTCGAGGCTCACGCTGACGAATCGGACCCGATCGCGGGCGCCGGTCCGAGGCAACAGTCGGGCGCGCAACCCGTGCAACGTGCCGAATGCGAACGGGCAGCCGAGGGCATCCGCGCAGTCCGTGTAGAAAAAGGTCAGCAGCGTCACCTTCCCCGATGTGAGCGCGGCGAGATGTCGGGCGCGCCCGGTCTCATCGAGCAGCACGGCATCCCGGACGGGCTGGATCTTCTGCAGCGTGTACGTCCCGGCTGGCGGCGGGACGAACTCCGTGCGAGGCGCCATCCCCGCACCGGGATCGACGGCCGCGCTCACCGTCGCGGCCGCCGCCAGGCAGACGACAGCCGCGAGGACGGCCCTGGCGCGTCGCGTGCGCCGGTCAGTGTGCATCGCGGAGCGAGGCGACCTGGACGGGCGGGCTCGCCGTAAACTTCATGTGATGCGGCCGGCCGAGCTTTGCGGCCAGGAAGTCCACCTGGAACGCCGGGGTCAGCGCATGCCCGTCCCAGTTGAAGGCCTTGAGGAACTGCTGGTTATCGGCGCCGCTCTTGTCCCACTTCGACAGCAGGCTCGAGGTCACATAGACACGCGTGCCATCCCAGCTCTGCGAGACCATGTTGACCTGGCTGCCGGTGTGCAGCTGGTAGGTCTCCTTCGGGTGCTCCGGGTCAGTCAGATCGAAGTAGTGCGTCGTTCCGTCCATGAAAGTATTGACCCAGAGGCCCTTGGCGTCCGAGCGGATGGAGATATCGACGGGCAGCGGAATCTTGGCGGGATCGCCGATCGTCCCGACCTCGTGCGCCTGCCAGAACTGCCTCGCGTCTTGCTTGACTAGCCAAAGCTTCGAGGTGAGCGCCGTCGCCGTGATTGCCCAGTTCTGGCCGGCACCGAGCGCCCAGCGAATCTCGAGCGGTGCGCCCGGGACACTCAGCACCTGCGTTGGCCGCATGGTCTTGAGGTTCCAGACCACCATCGTGCTGCCGAAGTGCTTCATCGCCTCCGGGTCCTTGACGACCTCGCCTAGGCTGCGCATGTAGTTGTTCCAGCCCGCGAAGCTCGAGGTCAGCAGCACGTTTTTGGCCGGGTTGACCGCGACGTCGTAGCCATACCCATCGCCCTTGACCCCACCAACCGTCGTGACCGGCAGATCGTACTTGGCAACGAACGCTCCGCGGTTGTTGTAGACGGCAAGGCCCGTGACTCCGCCCTTGTCCTTTGAGTTCGAGAGAGTACCGATGAGTACCCGGCCGGGCAGTGCGTAGAACGTGTGCGGGCCGACGAAGCCCGTTCGCGCCGTGAGGTCAGTGATCGTCCGCACGAGCGCAGGCTTGCCGGGATTCGTACCGACATCGAAGACGTAGATCTTGCTGTCATCAAGGCCGCCAGCCCAGAGGTACTTGCGGTCGTCCGTGAAGCCCATGTGGTGCGCCTCGCCGCGGCCGCCCACCGACACGGAGCCAATGACCTTGCCGTAGGACTTGGATTTCGGGTTCGCATCAACCGTCACGAGCTTATCGGAGCCATCGCCAAGCCCCTCGACGCCAAGCGTCCAGACGTGGACGAAGTCCTCCTGTCCCTTGATGAGGTTCGCCATGTAAGGAGAGTTGCAGGTCTCGTCCGCGCGCGTGACCGGAGCGAGCAATGCGAGGACCACGGCTGCAAGGGCGGCGGCGGAATGCCTCGAGATGAGTTGCATGGGATGAGCTCCTGTTCACTAGTCGCTGGCGGTTCGTGCCGAGCAAATACTAGTCGGGGAGGGCGAAGGGGAGATCGGGAGACCTCCCTATTTTTCGCTATGGAGCCATAAGCAACGCGTTGACCGCCGACGATCGCGTGGCGTCAGGCGGGGGTCCTAGTTTCGGGCCGAACCGCCGGGCGCGCTGGTCGTACCGAGGCCCATTTGGATTGCGACCGCCGCGGCCTCGCTTCGGGAGCGGACGCTTAGCTTCGCGAGCACCGCCGAGACGTGGTGATCCACGGTCTTGGCTGTGACAAAGAGCCGCCGGGCGATGTCGGCGTTGCGGCGTCCGTCCGCGAGCAGGGCCAGCACTTGCAGTTCCCGCTTGGTCAGTTGATGCGGATTCTGCTTGGTACGCTGCTGGGCGCCGCGCGGAATCTTGCGGACGCCCAGCGCTCGCAACTTGCCCCGCGTCACGGCCGCCATCGGGCCGGCGCCCAGCCGGTCGAATATCTCGAGCGCCACCCGCAACTCGTCCTCCGAGTCGGCGTCGGCAAGCGCCACCGCCTGCTCGTAGGGGCAGCCCAACGAGCCCCAGGCGCGCGCTGCACCGCGCCAATCTCCCGAGAGCTGCTGGGAGAAGGGGTCTGTCAGCGTGGCCGGGAGAACCTTCAACCGCCCCGCCCGCCACAGCCAGAACGCGAGCTCGCCCCTCATCCACGGATCCGGATCCTTGCGCGCGATCTCGTACGCGGCGCTCAGCTCCTCCACCGAATTCTCGAGCGTGCCCTCCAGCCACGCCGCCTCGGCCCGTGCCGTGACGACCGGACCGATCCGCTGCAGTTCCTCGGTAGCCGTCGCCAAGCGGTGCGCCTCTTCGAGCGGCTCACGGACCCCAGGATCGCCGCGGCGCATGCGAACGGTCGCCAGTACCGCGAGCGCCGGGATCCGGGAGACGGGCGCAACCCTGAGGTCGCGGACGATGGTCTCAGCGTCCTCGGCGGCCGCCTGCCAGTTGCCCTGCAGCATCTGGGCCTCGGCCCGGAAGGCCGTCAGATACCGCACCCACGAATCAAGGTCGTGCTCCTCGCAGAACTCGATACCGCGTGCGAGGTAGCCAAATGCGCGCGGCAGGTCGTGATGCCGAACCGAGGTGGTTGCGAGGTTCGTGAAGGCGCGAGCCGAGTGCTCGTGATGACCGGCCGCCAGCGCGAGTTCGAGGCTGCGTTCGAGATCGGCGCCTCCGGAGACGTCTCCTTCGACGAGCTTGGCCGTGCCGACGTTGTTGAGCGCGTGGCACAGGACCTGCGAGTCCTCGAGCACCATCGCGAGACGGATCGCTTTCTCGCCCCACTGGCGAGCCAGGCCGCCCTCGCGGGCGAGCATGTGCAGCTGCGCCAACGTGCTGTACGCCATCGCGAGTTCCGGCCCGGGCGTGAGCGTCTCGAGCAGCGCGACGGCCTCGGCGGCGTACCGGTCCGCCGCGGCCTTGTTCGCGCCAAACCACGAAAGCCGCGACAGCCAACGCAGGCAGTCGCCTTCCTTTGCTCTGCGGTCGGTGGACCGCCAGAGCACCAGCGCCGCCTCCCGCGCCCGCGTGGCCTCGGGAATCTGGTTGGTCAGGTGAGCCTCGTACGAGAGCAGATCAAGGAGTTCCGCGCGACGCTCGGCACTCAACGAGTCGGCGTGATTGAGCGCAAGCCCGAGCAGCGCCGCGGCCTCGCGATGGGCGCCGAGCCGGGCCGCCTGCTCGGCGGCCGGCGGCGCGAGCCTCAGAACCTCGGTCCCGTCGCCAGCGCGGTCTGCGTGGTGGATGAGGCGCGCGGCGGAGATGCCCGCATCGCCGCGCTGTTGCAGCGCCTTCAGTATTCGTGCGTGCAGTTCCTGCCGGACGGAGTAGGGCACGTCGTCCTCGACCGCCCGTCGCGCAAGTTCGTGGCGAAAGGCGATGCTGCCGCCCGTCTCGACCATGCCGGCGCCCAGGCACTCGTCCATTGCCTGCCCGTCGGCGGCGACAGTCTCCTGCAGCAGCCAGCGTTCCGTCTTTCCGGGGACCACGGCCGTGACCTGTGCAATCGCGCGCGCGGCGTCCGAGAGGCGCGCAATCCGCGCGATGACGGCGTCCCTTACGGTCGCGGGAACCGTTGCCTCTGCTGCCGCGAGCGCCTCGGTCACGAAGAACGGGTTGCCACCGGTGACTTCGAAAAGCCCCGACAGCTGCCGACCGGCCCCCTCCGCGAGCGATGCGACCGCCGCTTCCGTCAACGGCGGAAGCGGCATCCGATTCACAAACGATACCGGCAGTTCGCCGATCACGGACCGTAACGGATGCATCGCGCCAAGTTCATCATCCCGGTACGTCAGCACGAGCATGACGCCAAGTCTCTGGATCCGGCGGCCGAGCACCTTGATGAGGTCGAGCGTCGATTCGTCCGCCCACTGTACGTCCTCGAACACGAGCAACGTCGGCGACGGGCCGCGCGCGAGCTCATCGATCGTCGCGCGGAAGATCGTGTCTCGGGTCGCCGCAGAGGCGAGCAGGCCCGGCAACTCGCCTCCGGCCTGTCGCGCGACGTCGTAGAGCGGGGCGAGGGGATGTGGCGTGAAGAGCGACTCGCAGCCACCCCACAGTACGCGCGCCGCGCCGGTCTGCTCCGCCATGAACTGCTGGATAAGCGACGTCTTGCCAATGCCGGCCTCGCCGGAGACGAGCGTGATGCGGCCCGTGCCACCGGCAACTGCGGCCAGTGCGCCATTCAACGCGCTCAGATAGTGCTCTCGCTCCAACAGGCTCATTTCACACCGGCTCCCGCGGGACTGCGTCCCGTTTCAACGCGCAAGTGTAGTCAGTTGCGTCGCGGGCTCAAGTAGTTTTATGCGCGAACGAGAAAAGTTCGGAGCGCTCCCGCTCCTCTAGGTGCGAAACACCGAAAAATGGGGAACTCTCCCGATTTGCGGCGTGACAGCACGACCTAGGCTGCAGCTCACGGGTACTTCCGCCCGCCCAGTTGGAGATGCGCGACATGCCCCGCTATCTCATCGAACGACGGTTCGTCGACGGACTGCGCCTGCCGACCGACGACTCGGGCGTGCAGTTCTGCCATGTCATTGTCGAGAACAACGTGCCGGACGGCGTGACCTGGCTGACCTCGTACGTCAGCGCTGACAGGAAGCGTGTCTTCTGCGTGTACGAGGCGCCGACGCCCGAGGCGATCCGCCGCGTCGCCAGCCGTAACCGCCTGCCGGTGCATGAGATCACCGAAGTGCGCGTGCTTGATCCTTATTTTTATCGGTAACGACCTGTTTGATTCCGCAGCGCGGTCGTAACTGCTTGCTTGATGTACTGGCGCAGCCGCGGCGCCGAGGAGATTGGAGATCATGATGACTTACTTTGCCCGGCCCGATCACCGACGGCCGTCCCTGCCGGGCCGCCTGGCGCTTCCGGCCGCGTGGCTTTCCTGTCTTTGGCTGGCAGGCTGTGGCTTCGCCGGCGGGCGCGATGGATCACGCTCGGTGTTGTCACACCCAACCGGCGCCGTCCACCCCGAGCGGGGGACATCGGATGCGGAGGCGACGGAGCCCGCGGTAGCGGAACCACCGGCACGGGCCACAGGAGCGGCGGAAGGCCCGCCGCCCGCAGGCGTCGACGACGAGATTGTCGTTGTTCGTGACGAGGGCGGAGCGTCGACGGACTGGGCGGCAGTGCTGTCGGGAGCCGACTCGCCGCGCTACTCGATCGCCGTCCGTGGCCACCTGGCACACCTGGATTCGCGCGACGACGGTCGCCGCCAGCCACGTGCAGCGGTGGCCGCCGGGCTGCTTGCGAGCATCACCGTGACAGCAAGCCGAATGCCGGCCGCGAGCTCGCCCTCGGAGGCCCGGACGGCAGCGCTGCTCTCTCGCCGATGCGGCCTCGACGGCGCAGATGCCGTCATCGCTTCCGGACCGTCGGCTTCGCGGCCTGACGCCGGATGCGGTGCGCCGCGGTAAAGCATCCCCCAGCCAAGGTCCGGGACTTGAAGCGGCGGTGCGCCCCAGCGCGAGGCTGCCCCAGGGCCGGATGGCACTTTGCACGTCGGAGACGGTTTGTGTGGAACGATGACAATGCTTTTGCCGCCCGCGGATTCGCCACGCGTTCGCGAGCCTTGGGCGGCGTGCGCCCTGTCGGCGTCACGGGGCGCACGGGGAGGCCGCCCGCTCGCGCCCGGAGCCGTGTCGACACGGCTTCGATCGCCTTGCGGGTCCTCGGGCCAGACTCGGCGCGACCCTTCTGCCAATACATCGACGCGTTGTCCGCCGAGTCTCGTGCTTTTCGCTTCCTGGCTCCCGTTCGGGGACTCATTCCCGATCTGTTGAGGCGGCTCGTCGATGTCGACCAGCGAGGCCACGTCGCGTGGGTCGCTGAACACGTCGGCGCGCCCGGCACATTCATTGCCGAGGTCCGTTACGTGACCGACGAGTTCGGCGGCGCGGAATTCGCGGTGTCGGTCGCGGATGCCTTCCAGAACCGCGGTCTTGGGCGCTTCCTGATGCGGCTGCTGCTCGCACACGCGGCTGGCTGCGGGATCAGCCGGATGTCTGGAACGATCCGCGCCGACAACGCCTCTGCCCTCGCGCTGGTGCGCGGACTCGGGTTTGCGATAGACCGTGACTTTGATGACGCCGGCCTCAGGTATGTCGAACTCGGCCTTTGGGCGTTCGGGCGAGCGCCGCCTGTCGCCTCTGGTGGCGGCCTGGCCAAGGCGACCTGGCCGCCGAACCGGGCGCCCGCGTAGCGGCTGCCGTCGGGAAAAATTACCGGGGCGAAACCAGTCTCGTTCCGCGGGGCTGGAGCGCTCTTCCCCAACACACATGTCCATTGACTCAAACACTGCAACACTTGCCCAGAGGATCATGAGATGTCAGATACACATTCAGGCGCCTGTTTCTGCGGCGCAGTCACGGTAGAGGTGACCGGGAGGCCGGAGGTGATGGGTTACTGC
>CAYNCY010000020.1:0-17756 GCA_964395195.1 uncultured Steroidobacteraceae bacterium | reverse complement strand
ATTAAGTATCTCGCTATAGCGCTTGCCAATACTTTCGGTTGAATAGCTACTTCGGAAGTGGAGAAATCATCCTCGGTAATTGCAATGTCCATGATCTGCGATGCGTAGTACCACTGCGGTCTTGCCGATTTCCCTTCTCTGACAATCCCCAGATTGACGAGGCGATTCATATTGTTCTTGGCTGAATTGTAGGAGACACCCAGCGACTTCATTGCGTGAGGGATTGTGATTGCAGGTATATCGAACAGGTCATTGACAATTTTCGCCAGCAACGCGGAGGAACGCGCTGACTGGACTTTCCCCATGTATTCTTTATGAAGGTCTTGTAAGGCGCTCGATTTCCTTATCGCGCTCGCCGCAGATTCCGCGACGCCGGTCAGGAAAAAGTCGATCCACGGCGTCCATTCCCCGCGCGTACTGACCGCGAACATCAGGTCGATATATTTGGAATAGTGCTTCTCGAAAAAAGCACTTAGATACAGAAGCGGGTGCGGGAGCACACCTCGTTCGCGGAGAATCAAGGGGATCAGTAGCCGCCCGATTCGGCCGTTCCCGTCCGGGAAGGGATGAATCGTTTCAAATTGATAGTGAATCAACGCCAGTTTCATCAAGATTGGCAAGCCATCTTCTTGATTGACGTACTTCTCGAGATCGTCGAGACACGCGATCGCTTCGGCCGGAGGTGGCGGCACAAATCGAGCCGTCTGAATGGTGCGGCCACCGATCCAGTTTTGATGGATCTTGAACTTTCCTGGTTCGAATTGAGCGGCGCGATCAGCGCTGACGCCGGAAAGCAGTATCTCGTGCATTTCCTGAATGAGCCGTTTCGATACGGGTAGATCTTTAAGGCGCTTGAGACCGTGGTCGAGCGCCGTTGTGTAATTTCGGACTTCGCGTGTATCCGAGGACGCATGTAGTGGATTGGCCTCCACTTCCAGCATCAACAGCTGCTCTGGCGTCGTAACGGTCCCCTCGATTTTTGACGAGGCGACGGCTTCCACTCGTTTGAATGGACGAATGAGCAAGTGTGGGTTCGGAAGAGTCTTCCCGATCCCACCCAGTTGTCCGAGCGCCAAAGTTGCCCGTTCAAACGGACGAGCGAGTGATCCGAAATCGAGCGCACGGGGCGGCAGCGGCGCCGGAACGAAGGCCTGCACACCCTGAATCGTCCGAATCAAGGTTCCGCTGGAAGGGTGCACGAAATCGTCTGAGTTCATCGCCACAACCTTCAATTGATGCGACACAATTGCATATTAGAGTTCTAATATGCAGTTGTAATTGCATAACAAAATGTTACCCGTTGATTTGTATGAAAATTATCCTCTCCCGGGCTCGGAGGTTCGAACGCCCTCTGGCACCGGCTAGAACGCTCAGCGAACGAAGGGGAACCGCCGCAGCACTGTGCCGACCCTGGCGGCAGCAACGGGACGCGCACGTGGGAAGCTTTCCAAGTACGCCGGGCCATTTCCCGACGGCCCCACCTCCTCGGCGGTTCACCCTTGGCTCGTCGGCCGAGCAAGCGCCGAACCCGGGTGTCGCGATCCCACTCACGCGAAAAGCGCTGGCCCCTCGAACCGCCCCAAATCCTGTTTTCCCTGCCCCGGCCAGCGGTTACACTGCGCCGCCCGCGCGCCGGGCGGCCAGTCGAATGGCCGCTCGGCCTGCGCGGAGGTTGTGCTCACGAGCGTGGAGGTCCGTGATTGGCAGAGAGCGCCGTCCGTCGCGGTCTCGCCTCCGGACATCGGTTGGTGGCAGCATTGCTGCGCCGCGATTGCGCCGGGTCGGGCACCGGCGAGACGGGCAGATAATCAGACGCCGAACCGGCGGGATCGGAAGACAGGTCAAGGGGCATCGATGTTCAATCGCAAAGTCGCAACCGTGCTCGCGGGGCTCGCGTTCGCCGCACCGGCACTCGCCTACGAAAGCACCTACAACCTGCCGGTCGGTGCGACCGACATCTCCGCGAAGGTGTTCGGGCTGCACATGATGATGTTCTGGGTGTGCGTCGGCATCGCCGCGGTCGTCTTCGGCGTGATGATCTTCTCGATCTGGAAGTTCCGTAAATCGAAGGGCGCCGTCGCCGACCGGACGCTCACGCACTCGACCAACGTCGAGGTGGTCTGGACGGTGATCCCGGTGATCATCCTGGTCGCGACCGCGATCCCGGCCGCGCGCACGCTCATCGCGATGGAAGACACGCGCAACTCCGAGCTCACCGTCAAGGTCGTCGGCTACCAGTGGAAGTGGCAGTACGACTACCTCGGCAAGGGGGTCAGCTTCTACTCGACGCTCGCCGCCGAATCCAACGTCGCACGGCAGCTCAACTCAGGCATCGATCCCAGGACCGTCAAGGACTACCTCCTCGACGTCGACCATCCGCTCGTGGTGCCGGTCGACACCAAGGTGCGCCTCCTCCTGACCGGCAACGACGTCATCCATTCGTGGTGGGTGCCGGACTTCGCGGTCAAGAAGGACGCGATCCCGGGGTTCATCAACGAGTCGTGGTTCAAGGCGAATCGGGTCGGGCGCTTCACCGGTCAGTGCGCGGAGCTCTGTGGTCGCGACCACGGCTTCATGCCGATCGTGGTGAACGTCGTCTCGAAGCCGGAGTTCGCGGCATGGCTCACCGCGCAGCAGGCGGCGGCCAAGGCCGCGGCCGACGGCGTGGAAGCACCGGCGGCGACCGCAGCGGCACCGGCCGCTGCGACGACCGGTACGCCCTGAGCGGATTGCACGGAGTTTTCTGAAAATGGCACACGCTGACACGCACGCCCACGGCGACCACCACGACCACGACCACAAGCCGACGGGTATCGGCCGCTGGCTGTTCGCGACCAACCACAAGGACATCGGCACGATGTACCTCGTGTTCGCGCTGACGATGTTCCTCATCGGTGGCGTGATGGCGATGCTGATCCGCCTGGAGCTCCTGCAGCCGGGACTGCAGTTCTTCGATCCGCAGCGCTACAACTCGCTGGTGACGAGCCACGCGCTCGTGATGATCTTCGGCGGCGTGATGCCGGCGTTCGTCGGCCTTGCCAACTGGATGGTGCCGCTGCAGATCGGCGCGCCGGACATGGCGCTGCCGCGCATGAACAACTACAGCTTCTGGATCCTGCCGTTCGCGTTCACGCTGCTCCTGTCGTCGTTCTTCACCGCGGGCGGTGGCCCGGCCGGCGGCTGGACGCTGTATCCGCCCCTGTCGCTGCAGGCAGGCACGAGCTTTCCGCTGACGATCTTCGCGATCCACCTGATGGGCGCGTCCTCGATCATGGGCGCGATCAACGTGATCGTGACCATCCTCAACATGCGCGCGCCCGGCATGACGCTGCTGAAGCTGCCACTGTTCTGCTGGACGTGGCTGATCACGGCGTACCTGCTGATCGCGGTGATGCCGGTGCTCGCGGGCGCGGTCACCATGCTCTTGACCGACCACTACTTCGGCACCAGCTTCTTCAACCCCGCGGGCGGCGGCGACCCGGTGATGTTCCAGCACATCTTCTGGTTCTTCGGGCATCCCGAGGTCTACATCCTGATCCTGCCGGCCTTCGGCATCGTCTCGGAGATCATCCCGACGTTCTCCAGGAAGCCGCTCTTCGGCTACGACGCGATGGTGTACGCGACCGCCTCGATCGCGTTCCTGTCGTTCATCGTCTGGGCGCACCACATGTTCACGGTGGGCATGCCGCTCGCCGGCCAGATGTTCTTCATGATGAGCACGATGCTGATCGCGGTGCCGACCGGCGTTAAGGTATTCAACTGGACGACGACGATGTGGCGCGGGTCGCTCTCCTTCGAGCCGCCGATGCTGTTCGCGCTCGCGTTCCTGTTCCTCTTTTCGATCGGCGGCTTCTCGGGGCTGATGCTCGCGATCGCGCCCGCCGACTACCAGTACCAGGACACGTACTTCGTCGTCGCGCACTTCCACTACGTGCTGGTGCCGGGCGCGGTGTTCGCGATCATGGCCGGCGTCTACTACTGGCTGCCCAAATGGAGCGGGCGCATGTACAGCATGGCGCTCGCCAAGTGGCACTTCTGGCTGTCGACGATCTCGGTGAACGTGCTCTTCTTCCCGCAGCACTTCCTCGGGCTCGCCGGCATGCCGCGCCGCATCCCGGACTACAGCGTGCAGTTCACCGACTGGAACGTCGTGTCCTCGATCGGTGGCTTCGCATTCGGGCTCTCGCAGCTGCTCTTCGTCGCCGCGATCATCCACGGCGTCTGGTACGGCAAGCCCGCGACGGCCAGGGTGTGGGACGCAGACATGCACGGGCTCGAGTGGACGCTGCCCTCGCCAGCGCCCTACCACTCGTTCGAAGACGCACCCGAGATCCACTGAGGACCGCCGGCGTGAGCGCACCGATCAGCGACCAGGATGCGAACCGGCGCGGCCGCACGCGGCGCCTCGCGATCGTGCTCTTCGCGGTCGCGATCGCGTTCTACGTGTGCTTCATCGGCCTGAGCGTGCTGCACGGGCGCGCCTGAGATGGCAGGCACCCCCGACAACGATCCGGCCACCCCGCCCGCACGGCGCGGCGCGCACCGGCCGCTCCTCTGGCGGCTCGCGCTCTTCACGGTCGGCAGCTTCGCCTTCGGCTTCGCGCTCGTGCCGCTCTACAGCGTGCTGTGCCGGGTCTGGGACACGGGGAATCGCTGGTACGGCACGCAGACGGCGGAGGCGAGCGTGGTGCGCCGCCCGGACGTGGGTCGCGTGGTCACGGTCGAGTTCGTCGCCAACGTGCCGCGCGCCGGCGACTGGCAGTTCCAGCCGCACGTCGTCAGCATGCAGGTGCACCCCGGACAGCTCTACTCGACGACCTTCTTCGCGAAGAACCTGACCGGCGGCCCGGTGGTCGCGCAGGCGGTGCCGAGCATCGCGCCCTCCTCGATCGCGCGCTACTTCCACAAGACCGAATGCTTCTGCTTCCGCCCGCAGCCGTTTGCGACGGGCGAGGGCCGCGAGATGGCGCTCAGGTTCATCATCGACCCGGAGCTGCCGCCCGACTTCGACCGCGTGACGCTCGCCTACTCGTTCTTCGACCTGCCGCAGGCGACCGCGCGGAACCCCTGATCCCCGTACCGACCGAATTCCTAAAGACCCTTCCAGGAACGACCATGGCACACGCGCCCGACACCGCCACCGAAGGCAAGTACTACGTCCCCCACGGCAGCCCGTGGCCGATCTTCGGCTCGGTATCGCTGTTCGTGCTGATGACGGGCGCGGCGCTCACGCTCGAGGACTCGGGCGCCGGCCCCTCGGTGCTGACGGTCGGGCTGGTGCTCCTGTTCCTGCTCTTCTTCGGCTGGTTCCGCACCGTCGTCAACGAGAGCGAGGCGGGTGCCTACAACTCGAGCGTCGACCGCTCGTTCCGCATGGGCATGTCCTGGTTCATCTTCTCGGAAGTGATGTTCTTCGCGGCGTTCTTCGGCGCGCTCTTCTACGCGCGCCAGCTGGCGCTCCCCTGGCTCTCGGGCGCGGGCGCCAAGCACATGACGAGCGAGCTCCTCTGGAACAACTTCGAGGCGCACTGGCCCTCGAACGGCCCCGCGCACATCGGCCCACGCGCCGACGGCTCGTTCAAGACGATCGCGGCGACGGGCGTGCCCGCGCTCAACACGCTCCTGCTGCTGACCTCCGGGGTCACGATCACGATCGCGCACCACGCGCTTCGCGCCGGCAACCGCACGGTTCTCAAGGTGTTCCTCGCGCTCACCTTCCTGCTCGGCTTCCTGTTCGTGTTCCTGCAGGCGCGCGAGTATCACGAGGCGTACACCGAGCTCGGGCTTCAGCTCGGCACCGGCATCTACGGCTCGACGTTCTTCATGCTGACGGGCTTCCACGGCTTCCACGTCACGATCGGCGCGATCATGCTGACCGTGATCTGGCTCAGGGTGATGAAAGGCCACTTCACGCCCGACCGGCACTTCGCCTTCGAGGGCGTCGCCTGGTACTGGCACTTCGTCGACGTGGTCTGGCTCGGCCTCTACATCTTCGTCTATTGGATCTAGCCGCGGGCGACCACGCTTAGTGGTCGAGGCCGTGCGGGACGATCCAGCCCGCGCGGCCGGCGACGAGCAAGAGGACGAAGAGTCCGAGCGAGAGGCTGATGCGCCACGTGAGCGCGCGCAGCATCTTGTCGGGGTTGGCCGTGGGCTTCGACAGGTGGAAGAGCGCGGTGCCGAGGCTCCAGACGATGGCGAGGAGCGTCGCGATGATCAGCCAGCGAATGACGTCCATGGCAGGGCCTCCGGTCGGGCGGCCAGTATAGTGCCCGCGCCCGCCGACGGCCGTCGCTTCACCCCACGTCTCCTGCCGACGCTCCTCGTCGCTGCGCTCGTTGCACTCATGACGTGGGCGGGCGTCTGGCAGCTCGGGCGCGCGGCGTCGCGGCGTGCGCAGGCCGAGGCGTTCACGGCGGAGAACGTCGTGCCGGTGGCTCTCCCGGACGGCGCGGCGGCACCCCGCTACCTGCACGTGCGGGTCGAGGGCCACTACCAGCACGAGCACCAGGTGCTGCTCGACAACATGACCGAGAAGGGCCAGGTGGGCTATCGCGTGCTGACGCCGTTCGTGACGAGCGCGGGTGTGACGGTGCTGGTCGATCGCGGCTGGGTTGCGCTTGGCGCGAGCCGCCAGGCACTCCCGGACGTCGCGGTCGACGAGTCTGCCCGTGTCGTGACCGGCCGCCTCGACGTGCTGCCGCGCGCGGGGCTCGACAAGCCCTCGGCGGGTGCTGCGGGCTGGCCGCGCGTGCTCAACTACCCGGATTGGGCGGCGCTTCGCGCGCTCTTCGGTGCCGCGCTCTACCCGCGGCTCGTGCTCCTCGACCGGGAACTCCCGGACGGGTACGCGCGCAACTGGAAACCCGAGGGTCCAGCGGCCAATCGCAACGTCGGCTACGCGGTCCAGTGGTTCGCGCTCGCGCTCACGCTCATCGTGCTCTACATCGTCGCGAGCTTCCGCCGGAGTGCACCGTCCCCGTGAAACCGCCACCCGCACCGCCGCGCGGCGTCGTGCTGCGTCGCCGGACGCAGCTCGTCCTGATCGCCGCTCTCTTCCTGGGTCCGCTCGCGCTCTCCTTCTGGGCCTACTACACCGCGCGCCTGACGCCGGCAGGCCACACGAACCAGGGCGAGCTCGTGACGCCGGCGCGGCCGCTGCCCGACGTGATCCTCGCGAAGGAGGGCGGCTCGACGACGACCGCCGAGCTCTTCCGCGGCCACTGGTCGATCCTCTACGTCGCGAAGGCGGACTGCGATGCGGATTGCGGGCAGGCGCTCGGGGTCTCGCGCGCGGTGGTCCAGGCGCTCGGCGCGGATGCACCGCGCGTGCGGCGCGTGCTGCTCGTGGCGGCGCCGTGCTGCTCGGCCTCGCTACCGGGGCGCGCCCCCGGCCTCGGCATCGCCTGGCTCGCGGGGGAGGACGGGGAGCGACTGGCGGGCGCGTTCCCGGCACGGGACGGCAGGCGATTCCCCGCCGGCCAGAGCTACCTCGTCGATCCGCTCGGGAACCTGATGATGAGCTATCCGGCCGGAACGCTCGAACAGCCGGTGCTGCGCGACCTCGAGCACCTGCTCAAGCTCTCGCACATCGGCTGAGCGCGGGGGTTATTTCGCGGCTTTGACCATGTAGTCGACCGCGTTCGCGACCGACTCGTCGGGCAGGTCCGGGCGACCGCCCTTCGGGGGCATCACGCCACCCTCGTCGGTCAGCCCGCCGATCGCGTGCTGCTTCAGCGTCGCGATCCCCTGCTTGATGCGCGGACCCCAGTCCTTGGAATTGCCGAACTTGGGGGCGCCGCCCGCACCCGTGCCGTGGCAGGCACTGCAGGTCATCTTGTAGGTCTCCTCGCCGGTCATCACGGCGAGCATCTTCACAGGCGCAGCGACGACCTTCGGGCCGGACGCCGGGATCACGAGCGCGGAGTTGTCCTGGCCCACGATCGCGACCTTGCCGACCGGCGCGACGCGTGCCGCGACCTCGGCCCGGTAGCCCGGATCCGTCTCCTGCAGCGTCTCCGCCTTCGCGCCGACATACTTCGACAGCGCGAAGATCGCGAAGGCGAGGCCAATGAGGCTGCCGATCACGACGCTCACCAGGTTAACGAACGTCTTGTCGTGCTTCTTCGTCATCTCGATCCCTTGCTTAGGCCCGGAAAGCGCCTAGTGTACAAAAGAAGCGAGCCGGGTCAGGAACGTATAGTTGCCCTCGATTGCCATCAGCGCGATCAGCACCAGCAAGGCCAGGGGTGGCAGCAGGATGGCGAACTTGAGCGCCAGGCGCTCCCAGGCCATGTGCATGAAGATCATGACGATGAACCCGGCCTTCACGATCATGAAGATCAGGATCAGCGTCCAGCGCAGCACGCCCTGCACATGGAAGTAATCGACCATGTACGAGAACGAGCTGACGACGAAGAGCAGCAGCCAGATCCACAGGTAAATCGCGACCGGGTGCTGTGTCCCTTCCGCGTGGGCGTGGTCCTTAACGGCGGTGTGATCCATGTGTTCTTACTACCAGAGATAGAACAGGGCGAAGATGAAGACCCAGACGAGGTCGACGAAGTGCCAGTACAGGCCGACGACCTCGACCGTCTCGTAGGTCCCCTTGCGGTCGTAGAAGCCGTTCCAGACCCGCATCGCAATCACGCAGAGGTAGACGACGCCGGCTGACACGTGCAGGCCGTGGAAGCCCGTGACCATGAAGAACACGGCCCCGAACTGCGGTGCGCCGAGGTGACTGCCCCAGGGCCTGACGCCCTCGATCAGGATCAGCTTGCTCCACTCGAAGGCCTGCATGCCGACGAAGCAGGCGCCGAGCCCCGCGGTGATCAGCATCAGCGAAGTGGTGACCGAGCGGTTGCGCCGGTAGCCGAAGTTGACGGCCATCGCCATCGTGCCCGAGCTCGTGATCAGCACCATCGTCATGATCGCGATCAGCAGCAGCGGCACTTCCGTCTGGCCGACCGCGAGGCTGAACACCTTGCTGACGTTCGGCCATGCGGCGGTCGTCGAGATCCTGACGTTCATGTAGCCGGTCAGGAAGCACGAGAAGATGAACGTGTCGCTGAGGAGGAAGATCCACATCATCAGCTTGCCCCAGGGCACCGGGAACGCCTGCTTGTCGGCGGCCAGGTCCGCCGAAACGCCGGCCAGTCCCTCGAGTGCGGGAGCGCCTGCCCCTGCGGTGATTACGTCGGTCGCCATACGCTCGGAATCCTTGAGTACTTCAGGTGGACAACATCAGGCCGAACAATACGAGCCAAACGAGCAACAGGTAGTGCCAGTAGATCGTGCACAGCACCACGACCTGGCGCACATCCACGGCTTTCGGCGCCGGGACGTACATCTTGAAGACCGTGCGCACCCAGACCGCGAGGCCGCCGAGCACGTGCAGGCCGTGCACGGCGGTCAGCAGGTAGAAGAACGCGACCGCGGGATTGCGCGGCGCGAAGTAGCTGGTTGCGGCGAGCTCCCGCCAGGCGATGAGCTGGCCGATGAGGAACGCGCCCGTGAAGATGCCGCCGGCCACGAGCCGGCCGCGCAGCTCGGCATCCGTGCCCGTCGCGGCCGCCGACTTCGCCCACTGCATCGCGATCGAGCCCAGCATCAGCACCAGGGTGTTGATCCAGAGTACGCGCGGCACCGGGAAGGGCTGCCAGTCGCCCTGCTGCATGCCGTCCATCATCCGCATGTGGTACGCGGTCAGGAAGAGCGCGAACAGCGAGGTGATGACGCCGAGGAACGTGATCAGGCCGATGCGATTCGGCGACAGGTTGGTCGCACCGCCCTCGTTGATCGCGCCGACCGCGCCCTTCGTCTCCCACGACTTCGCGCGCAGCCGGTTGACCAGGAGCGCCCAGACGAGCACTCCCGACGCCAGCGCGCCGTACGCGGCGCCCAGGGTCATGTGTCGTGCCCGTGGCCGTGCGAGGCCGGAGCGCCGGGTCCCGGCGGCACGTTCTGCGGGATGAAGTCGTCGGTCGCGCCGGGCACGCTGTAGTCATACGCCCAGCGGTACACGACGGGGAGCTTCGGGCCCCAGTTGCCGTGGTGTGGCGGCGTGTCCGGCGTCTGCCACTCGAGCGTGGTCGAGCGCCAGGGGTTGCCACCGGCGGGCTTGCCCTTGAAAAGCGAGTAGACGAGGTTGAAGAGGAGGATCAGCTGCGCCGCCGCGACGATGAGCGCGGAGACCGTGATCGCGGCGTTCAGCTGCTGCACGTTCGCCGGGAAGTCCGCGGTCGTGTAGGCGTAGTAGCGGCGCGGCACGCCCAGGATCCCGAGGTAGTGCATCGGCAGGTAGATCGCGTAGACGCCGAGGAACGTGATCCAGAAGTGGAGCCGTCCCAGCGTGTCGTTCAGCATCTTGCCGCTCATCTTCGGGTACCAGTGGTACACCGCTCCGAACACCACCAGGATCGGCGACACGCCCATCACCATGTGGAAGTGCGCGACCACGAAGTAGGTCGCCGACAGCGGCACGTCGACCGTGACGTTGCCGAGGAAGAGGCCGGTCAGGCCGCCGTGGATGAAGGTGAAGATGAAGCCGATCGCGAACAGCATCGGCACCGTCAGGTGGATGTCACCGCGCCACAGCGTCAGCACCCAGTTGTAGACCTTGAGCGCGGTCGGCACCGCGATGATCAGGGTCGTGGTCGCGAAGAAGAACCCGAAGTACGGGTTCATGCCGCTGACGTACATGTGGTGCGCCCACACGACGAACGACAGGCAGCCGATCGCGAGGATCGCCCACACCATCATGCGGTAGCCGAAGATGTGGCGGCGCGCGTGCGTCGCGAGGAGGTCCGAGACGATGCCGAACGCGGGCAGCGCGACGATGTACACCTCGGGGTGTCCGAAGAACCAGAAAAGATGCTGGAACAGGAGCGGGCTGCCGCCGCCGTGCGTCGGCGCGTGGCCCATCGAGACCACCGCCGGCATGAAGAAGCTGGTGCCGACCGTGGCATCGAGCGTCATCATCACCGCCGAGACGAGGAGCGCGGGAAAGGCGAGGAGGCCGAGGATCGTCGCCGTGAAGATGCCCCACACCGAGAGCGGCATCCGCATCAGGGTCATGCCGCGGCAGCGCGCCTGCAGCACCGTCGTCACGTAGTTGAGGCCGCCCATCGTGAAGGCGACGATGAAGATGCCGAGCGAGATCAGCATGCAGATGATGCCCCAGCTCGCGCCGGGCGTTCCGGTCGAGATCGCCTGCGGCGGGTACAGCGTCCAGCCGGCTCCGGTGGGGCCGCCCGGCACGAAGAAGCCGATCACCAGCACGATCACCGCGAGCAGGTACACCCAGTAGCTGATCATGTTGAGGTACGGGAACACCATGTCCCGCGCGCCGCACATGAGCGGGATCAGGTAGTTGCCGAAGCCGCCGAGGAAGAGCGCGGTCAGCAGGTAGATCACCATGATCATGCCGTGCATCGTGATCGCCTGGTAGTAATCCGCCGGCGCGATCAGCGAGAAGGTGTGCGGGAAGCCGAGCTGGAGCCGCATCACGAGCGAGAGGACGAGCGCGACGAGGCCGATCGCGACCGCGGTGATGCCGTACTGGATCGCGATGACCTTGTGGTCCTGGCTCCAGATGTACTTCGTGATGAACGTCTGCGGATCATGCATCGCGTGAGGATCATCGCGATCCGCCATTGCCACGTAAGCCATCAGCTGCTCCTTCTCACCAAATCGTGCGGCGCGCGGCCTTGAGCCCGGGCGCCTGAGTAGTTCTAACCGCCCGTTCCCTCGCCTACAGCGTGTCGAGGTAGGCGAGCACGTCGGCGACCGCGTGGTCGTCGTTGAGCACGCCCGCGAGCTGCGCCATCTGCGCGCCCGGGAAATCCTCGACGTGCGCGCCGCGCACGCCGCCCTTGAAGTTCTCGAGCTGGCGCTTGAGGTACCAGTCGCTCATGCCCTGCAGGCGCGGTGCGTTGGTCGCCCACACGCCCTCGCCGCTCGCCCCGTGGCAGTTCGCGCAGGTGCTGTAGATCACCTTGCCGTGCGCGGCATTGCCGGCCACGGTCGCCGGCGCCCGCTCGCCTGCCGGGAGGGAGGCGATGTAGGCGACGACGTTGCGCACCGCCGCGTCGTCCGCGAGCGTCGCCGCCATCGGCGCCATCTGCTGGCCGTAGGTGTCCTTCGGATCCGCACCGCGCAGCTGATGGCGGAAGCCATACAGCTGCCGTGCGAGGTACCAGCTCTCCTGGCCCGCGAGCTTCGGCGCGTTGAGCGCCGGATTGCCTTGCGCATCCGCGCCGTGGCAGGCGCTGCACACCGCGTAGTTGGCGGCGCCCGCCGTCGCATCGGACTTGGCGGCGACGCTGGTCGTGTAGGTTGCCTGCTGGGCGAGCCACGCATCGTAGGTCGCCTGGTCGTCGACGACGACGCGGCCGCGCATCGCGAAATGCGCAATGCCACAGAGCTGCTCGCACAGCACCGGGTAGGTCCCGAGCTTGGTCGGCGTGAACCAGAAGTAGGTCACCATGCCCGGGACCATGTCCATCTTCACGCGGAACTGCGGCACTGCGTACTGATGGGTCACGTCGCGCGAGCGCAGCAGCACCTTGACGGGCTTGTTGATCGGCAGGTGCAGGTCCTGGCTCTGCACGAGGACGTCATCCTGGCCCTTCGGGTCGTTGGGATCGATGCCGAACGGGTTGTCCGGCGTCATCAGCCGGTTGTCGGTCGCGCCGAGCGCGCCGTCCTTGCCGGGATAGCGGTAGCTCCAGTTCCACTGCTGGCCCATGACCTCGACCACCGAGGCGTCCTTCGGCACCGTGACGAACTTGCCCCAGACCATGAGGCCGGGCGCGAGCAGCGCCGCGACGCCGAGCGTCGTGATGCCGGTCAGCCACCACTCGAGCTTCTTGTCCTCGGGCCGGTACTCGGCCTTGTTCCCCGGGCGATGGCGGTACTTGATGATCGAGTACGCCATGAACAGGTTGACGGTGACGAACACGAAGCCGGTCACCCAGAAGGTGAGCTGCACGGTGTTGTCCATCATCGACCAGTTGGACGCGATGGGCGTGAACCACCAGGGGCTCACGATGTGGAAGATGACCGAACCGATCACCAACAGGACGACGACGATGGCCAGTGGCATCTCGTTAACCCTTCTGCATTGCTTTTGTATCGCCGCGCGCTGAACGCATCACGCGACTGAATGGATTGAGGAAGTAGCGATCGACCGCCACGAGCTCGGCTTCCCCGTGCCGCGCGCCCATCATCGCGCGCACCGCCTCTTCCTTCTGCTTGCGCGCGTAGATCAGGATCAGGTACTTGCCCGCCTCCACGTCGTCGTGAAAGCGCTGCAACTTGTTGTTCTCGACGCCGACGCCAATCAGGCCGCCTTCCCACGCGCCGAACAGCGTCGCGAGGCCGGCGACGATCAGGTAGACGAACTCGGGTACGTCCGGCCCGAAGGGCTGGAAGTAGCGCATCGCCTCGACACAGAGGAGCCCGACGAAGAAGCCGAGCGCCGCGCCCATGAAGCCGACGCGGATCACATCGAGCGTCTCGAGGTAGTTCGAGGAGTGGATGTGGTGCTGGCGGAGGCCCGACTCGTCCTTCGCGATCACGTGGATATAGAAATCCTTGATCCCGACGGCGTGCAGGTCATCGGAAATCTCGTGCGTGCTCTTGATCGTCGGCGCGAGGTAGTAGAAACACTTCATCTTTGGCCCCCGATTGAGATCCCGATGCCACCTGTCGGCGTGCTCCGGATCCGGATTAGTCAGTCAAGCGCGTCCGTCAGTCGTAGCGTCTGCAATACCTCGCGGCGGATGGGGCGGGCGCGTCTTGACTCGCGAAGCCCGCGCCGTGCCGGGACGGGGAGGGTGTCGCGCCGCTCGTCCGCTACTTGTCGTCGGATCCCCAGAACCAAGCCAGAAATCCAAAGAAGAACAGCGTCAGGGCGATGAGCGCGAAGGGCAGTGGCGCGAGCCACAGTGGAATCGTGGTCAGGTGTATCTGCGGCCCGAGCGCGAGGCCGAGCCAGGCGACCGCGATGCCGAGGGCGATCCCGAAGCCGAGCTCGGGGCGCTTGCGCACCGCGATGATCCAGAGGACGAGGAAAAGGAGGCCCGCAGCGATCGCTGGAAACATGGTCGTACTCGCATCAGCTCGTCGGACGCCTCTGCCTGGAGCGTGGTCGCTTCACCGGCCGCGGCAGCTAGGCCTTCGGTCCGATGTTGCGCCGCACAACCAAACCCTCGGCACACATCAACTCTGGAATCATTCAACCCTGCGCGGCAACAGATTGCAACACCCTGTTAAGTCAAGGTTCTGCAGCGTCGCGCGCGCGCTTTGCTGCGCGCCGAGCGCTGCAGCAGCGCCCGCTCAGGCGAGCGCGCGCGCGACGACGGCGCGCACGTGCAGGTCGACGGTGTCGAGCATCGGCAGGAGCGGACGGTCGGCCTGGCCGATCAGCAGCGGGATTTCGGTGCAGCCGAGAATGACGGCTTCGGCACCGTCTCTGTGCAGCTGGTCGGCGATCGCGAGGTAGCGCGCCTTGGAGGCGGGCAGGAACTGGCCGCGGCACAACTCGTCGAAGATGATGCGGTCGACGACGTCCTGGTCGGCCGGCGACGGGGCGAGGACGGTGATGCCGAAATGCTCGAGGTAGCGCCGCTTCAGGAAGTCGGTTGCCATCACCGGCTTCGTGCCGAGGAGGCCGACACGGCTGAAGCCCGCCGCGCGGATCGCCTCGGCCGTCGGATCGACGATGTGCAGGAAGGGGATCTTGAGCCCGGCCGTGAAACGCTCGTGGACCCGGTGCAGGGTGTTCGAGACGCAGATCAGGAGCTCCGCCCCCGCCGCCTCGAGCGCCCGGGCGCGCCCGGTCAGGTACTCGGCGGCGGCGTCCCATTCGGCGTTCCGGACCCAGCGCTCGGCGAGGGCGAAGTTCATGGAGCTGACGAGGAGTTCGGCGGTGTTCCAGCCCCCCAGCCGGTCGTTGACGGCCCGGTTGAGGCGCTTGTAGTAGTCGGCCGTCGCCTGATCGCTCGAGCCGCCGAGAATCCCAATTCTTTTCATGAAAACAGCTCTCTAGGTCCGCGGGCGGCCGCCACCGGACCTATGCTAGCCTCTCGCGGCTCGGAGTGTCCCGACCGGGATTCCCGCGATGCAGCATGACCAGACGGGAGTTCGGGTGGCCAGCGACGAGACCAACTACCAGACCGTGATCGACGGCGCCCTCGGGCGGCTGAAAGGCGAACCCGGTCCCCTGCTCCTCGTCCTGCACGCGGTACAGGACGCCCTCGGTTACATCCCCGCGGCCGCAATCCCGAAGATCGCGACCGGCCTCAACCTGTCGCGCGCCGAAGTGCACGGGGTCGTGACCTTCTATCACTACTTCAGGTCACATCCGCCCGGCCGGACCCTGGTCGAGATCTGCCGCGCCGAGGCGTGCCAGTCGGTCGGCGCCGAGCAACTCGTCGAGCACGCCAAGAAGCGCCTCGGCATCGATTTCCACGGCGTCACCGCGGACGGCGGCACCTCGCTCGAGGCGGTCTATTGCCTCGGCAACTGCGCCTGCGGGCCCTCGGTCCGCGTAGGCGGCAAGCTGCACGGACGCGTGACCCCGGAGCGCTTCGACGCGCTGACTCAGGCCGCGAAGCGAACGACATGAGCATCAGGATCTATGTGTCGCGCGATGCGAGCGCTACCTCGCTCGGCGCCGATGAAGTCGCGGCCGCGCTCCTCGCGGCGACGAAGGGCACGCCGGTTGAACTCATCCGCACCGGCACGCGCGGCATGGTCTGGCTCGAGCCCCTTGTCGAGGTCGAGACCGCGGCCGGGCGCGTGGGCTACGGCCCGGTGACCGTCGCCGACCTCCCGGGTCTCCTCGCCGCGGGACTCCTGCGGGGTGGCGCGCACGCGCTCAACGTGGGTCCGGTCGCCGAGCTGCCGTGGCTCAAGAGCCAGGAGCGCCTGACCTTCGCCCGCGTCGGCATCGTCGATCCCGCCTCGCTCGCCGACTACGTGCGCGAAGGCGGCTACGAGGGCCTCGCGCGCGCGCTCACGCTCGCGCCCGCCGACATCGTCAAGGAAGTCACCGACTCGGGGCTCCGCGGTCGCGGCGGCGCCGCCTTCCCGACCGGCATCAAGTGGAAGACCGTGCTCGATGCGCCCGCCGCGCAGAAGTACGTGACCTGCAATGCCGACGAGGGCGACTCGGGCACGTTCGCCGATCGCATGCTGATGGAGGGCGATCCCTTCACGCTGATCGAGGGCATGACGATCGCCGGCCTCGCGGTCGGCGCGACGCAGGGCTACATCTACTGCCGCGTCGAATACCCCGAGGCGATCGCCGCGCTCAACGTCGCGATCAAGGCCGCGCACGCCGGCGGCTACCTCGGCCGCGACATCAAGGGGAGCACCCGGCGCTTCGAGCTCTCGGTGCGCGTCGGCGCCGGTGCCTACATCTGCGGCGAGGAAACCTCGATGCTCGAGAGCCTCGAGGGCAAGCGCGGCGAAGTGCGCGTGCGCCCACCGCTGCCCGCGATCAAGGGGCTGTTCGGCCAGCCGACGATCGTCAACAACGTGATCTCGCTCGCGACCGTGCCGGTGATCCTCGCGAAGGGTGCCGAGCACTACAAGAACTTCGGGCTCGGCCGCTCGCGCGGCACGCTGCCCTTCCAGCTCGCCGGCAACATCAAGCGCGGCGGACTCATCGAGCGTGCGTTCGGCGTGACGCTCAAGGAGATCCTGTACGACTACGGCGGCGGTTCGCTGTCCGGACGCCCGCTCCGCGCGGTGCAGATCGGCGGGCCGCTCGGCGCGTACGTGCCGGCCTCCGACTTCGACACGCCGCTCGACTACGAGGCCTTCGCGAACATCGGCGCGATGGTCGGCCACGGCGGCATCGTCGCCTTTGACGACACCGTCGACATGGCGAAGATGGCGCGCTACGCGTTCGAGTTCTGCGCGATCGAGTCCTGCGGCAAGTGCACGCCGTGCCGGATCGGCTCGAGCCGCGGCGTCGGGCTCATCGACAACCTGCTGGCCGGGCACGAGCCCGCGCGGCAGAAGGCGCTGATCGAGGAACTCTGCGAGACGATGATCCAGGGGTCGCTGTGCGGCCTCGGGGGCATGGCACCGTTCCCGGTGAAGAGCGCCCTCAAGCATTTCGGCGAGGATTTCGTGCCGCGCGCGCGGCACTGAACCTCAAGTTCACGAGTGCCGCCGCGAGGCGGAGGATTGGGCCCATGTACGCAATCGATTACACGGATCTCGGCACCCGCCCGGTGGAGTCGACGACGCTCGTCGACCTCGAGATCGACGGACAGGCCATCAAGGTGCCGGAAGGCACCTCCGTGATGCGCGCCGCCGCGCTCCTCGGCACCCAGGTGCCGAAGCTGTGCGCGACGGACAGCCTGAAGTCGTTCGGCTCGTGTCGCCTGTGCCTCGTCGAGATCGAGGGTCGCAAGGGCTATCCCGCCTCGTGCACGACCCAGGTCGCGCCCGGCATGAAGGTCAAGACCACGAGCGACAAGCTCGGGCAGCTGCGCAAGGGCGTGATCGAGCTCTACGTCTCGGAGCACCCGCTCAACTGCAAGGGTTGCCCCGCCGAGAGCCACTGCGAGCTCGAGAACATGGCGGCCGAGCATGGCGTGACCTCGAGTCCCTTCGCCGATGACGGTCGCCACGCCGGCTACGCCTTCGACGAGGTCAACGGCACGCCGATCGAGATCGACTCGAGCAACCCCTACTTCAACTTCAACGCCGAGCTCTGCATCGTCTGCTCGCGCTGC
>CAYNCY010000019.1:1089-17830 GCA_964395195.1 uncultured Steroidobacteraceae bacterium | reverse complement strand
GTACGCCAACCAGGAAGGGTCCGAGTCCCGTACCGACAAGCGCGGAGATGAGAGCGAGGAACGCGATCGCCTGGGCGCGAACTGCGCGCGGCGCCACTACAAGAAAAGGCAGTGCAGCCAGTGCGTTGAGTGAACTCGTGCAACCGAGCGCCAGCGCAGCGAGCGGCAGCTGGACCCAGATCGACGGGGCGAGCGGACCGAGCGCCGCCGCAGGAAGGGCGATCAGCGCGCACCAACGCATGTGCCGAAACGCGCGCCCGACGACGTCGGGACCACTCTGACCAGTTACTGCGCCTGCGGCCAGGGTACCGACGATCCCGGCCACCAGGAACACAGCACCGAAGCGCCATCCCACGCTGTGCGCATCCATGTGATGAGAGCGCATCAGAACGGCCGGCATCCACAGCACATTGGCATTGAGCAATGTCGCCATCATCGCCATCGAGAGTATGTAGAGCGCATTGAAAGCGGGATTTAATTGGAGGAACTCATACAACGGCCGGAAGCTCATGCCGGGCGCCGCGGCACCACTTTCTGATCGCGGCTCACGAAGCCAGAGCACCGCCAGGGCCGCGAGCAGACCTGGCGCACCCACCAGCAGAAAGACGAGCCGCCAAGGCTCGAGTGCCGCGGAACCGAGGAGCGAGATCGCCCCCCAACCCTGAACGACCTTGTAGAGCGTGCCGCCTGCCATGAGAGCGAGTCCACCCCCAATGAATGGCGCCAGCATGAAGATCGAGGTGGTGCGGGCGAGGCGTTTCGGATCCTCGAGATCCGCCATCATCGTCAGCGCGGCGGGCGGCAACCCCGCCTCGCTCGCCGCCACACCGATCCGCACCGCAAGGAGCTGCCAGAAGTTCGCTACGAGACCGCACAGCATCGTCATCGAGCACCAGATCGCGATGCAGGCACTCATGATGCGCGGTCGATGGCCGCGATCGGAAAGCCGGGCGAGCGGCAGTCCCGCAAGCACGTAGAAAATCGAGAAGCTGAGCCCCTGGACGGCCCCGAGTTGGGTGTCGCTCAGCCCCAGTGACGCCTTGACGGGGTCGACCAGCAGGCTGAGCACGTTCCGATCGACGTAGGAGAGAGTCCAGCAGGCGCCGAGCAGGGCGGCGATGAGCGAGGGACGACGCGCGCTCTCGGGCATTGAGGGTCTCCCAGTGGCAGCACCTCGGAACGGTGCAGCGCGCGGAATGAGTCTTGTTACGCAAGTACTGGCGCACAGATTACCGCAATCGAGCCTGATGGGTGAACGTCAATCGGCGACTACAAGCTGTAGCCGAACGCGGCGGCTAGCGCTGTACTCTAGAGCGCTGCCGACTTCGGCGGTCGCGCGACACCTGGAGCCGTTCACCGGCTGCTGACAAGCGGGAAAGACTGACCCGCGTTGTGCAGGTTCGGGAACTGCTCGCGTTTGAAGACCGCGACAGCCAGCTTCGGCACCTGATCGCCGACGTAACTCGCGAGATCGAGCGTGCTGACGTAGCCGTTCTTCTGCAGGTCCGCCTTGCCGTCGAGCCCCTGCAGCACGACCCACGTAAATACGCCATGCCCATTCATGCCCTCGAGCGCCTGCTCCTGGCTGGTAGCGGCGGAGAGCACGGTGCTCCCGACCGCGCTCGAAAGCAGATTCACGGCAGTCTGGTCGCTGTCGCCACGCGTCGTGAGCGCCAGCGCATCGCCGAGTGCGCCCGCCTGGCACGTATCCAGCAGGATGACCTTCTTCGTGGCCGGGATCGCCGCGATGAGCGCCTTGAGTTCGCCCTGGCCGATCGCGTCGCGGCGCAGTGCCTCGTCGCTCGCGAGTCCGACATTGGAGGGGACGAGGAAGTACTCGCGGTCCGCCAGGTCCGCGCTCGTTACCGTCCCGTGGGTCGCGACGTAGAAAACGAACACATCATCCGCGGCAACCTCGCGAAATCGCCCAAACGCCGCCACGAGCGAGTCGCGCGTTGTGGCTTCCGCGGTCGTCAGCAACTCGACATGGACCTTCTCGAAGAGCGACCCGGCTCTCTTCTTGAGCATCTCGGCGATTGCCGTGGCGTCGGAAACGGCATAGCGAAGCTCCAGGGCCGGGTTTCTGAACCGGTCGATCCCGACCACCAGTGCGTGGAGTTCCGGCTTGTGGACCAAGACGTGCGCCGCTGTGACAGTGGCGGTCGCGGGATTGGAATGCACCGAGCCGTCGGCGTTGTAGGCAATCACGCTAATCGCGTTGCTGCCCGGTACTAGAACGAGCGGGATCACCCGAATGGTACCGGCCGCTGGCGCAGCGACCTCGAGGCCGCGCCCACCGCTCTGCGCGACGGCGGTGCCGTTGATGAACACTCGGACGGCACCGACGCCCCCTCCGCGATCAGCCACGCGGACCTGCAGCTTGAGTGCGTTTCCCTCGATCTCAGCCGGGACGCTAACGACGGAGACATCGGGTGCGGCGCGCACATCTGCGAGCGAGCCGAGTGCCGCGGGTAGCTCCTCGCCGCGAAGCGAGCGCGCGACGAGGTCCGGGCGGAAGAATCGCTCGCGGTACGCGCTGATATCGGTGACGTCGAAAAGTCCAGGACCGGTGCGGACCAGTATGTCCTGCTCCGCCGTCGAGCCCTGGTAGTCGTAGTAGCCCTGTGGCGTCGTGACGAGGACCGATCCGCTTTTGAGCGCGATTGCGCTCGCGCGCTCGCGTCCGCTCGCAACGTCCCAGAATTTTAGCGCTCCGTCCCACCCTCCCGAGACGAGGGTGCGTGCGTCCGGCGAGAACACGACGGCGTGGAGCATGTTGATGTGCCCGCGATAAGCGTGCAGCTCACGTCCGCTCAACACGTCCCACACGCCGACCGCGTAGTCCGCCCCGCCCGAAGCGACCAGTCGTCCGTCGGTGGAGAAACTGACGGAGCCTTCGACGCCACCGTAGCTCGACGATCCCAGCGCCCGACCATCCGTGGCGTCCCACAGCTTGACGTCCTTCGTGCTCGCGGAAGAGAGTACGTGGCCGTCCGGCGAGAACTCAACGGTCGTGACAGGGAGCGTATGGCCGCTCAGCGTCCGGAGCTCCTGGCCGGTCGCCGGGTCCCAGATCTTCACCGTCGTATCGAGTCCACCGCTCGCGAGCAGGCTGCCGTCCGGCGAGAACGCGACCGACAGCGTCCCGCCCGGGTGACCGACGAGGCGACCGAGTTCCCGGCCCGCGGTCAGGTCGATGATGACGATCGTGCCGTCTTTCCGGTTGGGGCCGTTCGTTCCAACCGCAAATCGCCGCCCATCGGCGGAAAACGCCATGGCAGGGCCGAGCGGGCCACCGATGGAACCAACTGTGTCACCGCTCGCCACGTCCCAGAACTTGATGCCGCCGGAAACGCTGCCCGCCAACGTTCGTCCGTCGGGCGCAAAGACGACGCGCGATGCCGACTCCTCGCCAAACGTCCGCAACGCCCGTCCGGTCGCGGTGTCGAGAAGAAGGGTTCCCCGAGCGTAGTAGCTCGCGGCAAGTGTGCGTCCGTCGGGCGCGAACGCGACAGAATCGACGATGTGTGTCCGGCCGGCGAGCGAGCGTACGACCTGACCACTCGCGGTATCCCAGAGCGTCACGGTGTTGTCGTCGTGGCCGGCCGCGCCGAGCATCCGCCCATCCGGCGAAAAGGCAATCGCGTTCGCGCGTTCGAACGGCCCGCTGAAGGCGCGCCGCAGGCGTCCGCTGGCCACGTCCCAGATGTCATTCGCGTGGGCGGGATGCCCCGCAACCAGCGTGCTCCCGTCCGGGGAAAAGGCAACGACGTGCACACGATCGTTGGTCCCGACCAGCTTCCTGAGCCTTTTGCCGTTGGCGACATCCCAAAGAAAGACGCTCCCGTCATCGCTTCCCGAGGCGAGGGTCTTGCCGTCGGGAGAGAACGCGACGGTATTCACCTGGTCGGCATGACCGGTCAGTCGCAATACTTCGGCACCGCTGGCCACGTCCCAGACGCGGACCGTGTGGTCGAAGCTCGCGGTGGCGAGCAGGCGAGCGTCGGGAGAATACGCAACGCCGAGCGGATCGAAGCCTGGCCCGCGCAGGGTCGCGAGCTCGTGACCGTCCGCTGCATCCCACAGCCTCACCGTGCCATCGAGGCTGGCGGATGCGAGCGAGCGCCCATCGGGGGAGAACGCCACCGACTCGACCGTGGCCTGATGCCCCTTCAGGATGCGAAGCTCACGACCCGTACCGACGTCCCAGAGCTTGACGCCGTGGTCGCCGCTGCCGGCCGCGACCGTTCGCCCATCCGGGGAAAAAGCGACGGCGTAGTTGCCCGGGCTCTCGTACAGCTGCGCGGGAACGTAGACGGACGTCTCGCGCAGCGTTCGCAGTTCCCGCCCGGTCGCGCTGTCCCACAGCTTGATCGTGTCATCGCCGCTTCCGGTGGCCACGAGCCGGCCGTCCGGAGAGAACGCAAACGACTGGATCGAGTCGGAATGTCCGAGCTGCGCGTACGCAGTCGGCCCGGCGGCTTGCGGGTCAGCCGCCGCCGTCAGCCAGAACAGAGCTCCGGCAAGCAGGCACACATGAAGTCGTTGGCCCATGTCGTCGCAGGGTGATGGCGCGCCGGTTCGTGCCGGGAGAGCACATTGTACGCACGGCGCCGCCTGCATACCCGCAGCGTGCCGTGGGAACGGTCGGGTCCGGGAATCCGCCGGCGCGTCGGGCGCGAGCTCAGAACGTGAAACGGACGCCGACGACGGCACTGAACGGTGCCGCCGGGCTCTGGAAGCGATTGTCGACGCCGGGACCGTTCGACACTCCCTCCGCCGGCACGCCCGGGGCACCGACCCCCGTCGGATCGCTGAACAGCCCGAAGTTGGAATAGCGCGCGTTCAACAGGTTCCGGATGTCGGCGAAAACGTTGAAGTGATCTCCCAGCCGGTAAGCGGTATGCAGATTCACGACGTGGTAGCCCAGCAGGGGCGCGTTCTGGTTGGACTCATCGCCCCTGTAGAAGGCGTTCGATGCGAGCGTCAGGCTGATGCCGGCCGTCCAGTTGGCCGCGATCTCGCCATCGAGGCCGAGTTTCAGGCGGTGCAGCGGGATCCCGGGCAGCCGATCGCCAGGGACGACGTGAATATTGCCATCGTCGTCCTGGAACGGGTTCGACGGTGAGTTGAGCGTGAGCGCGGACTGGAACGTGGCATCAACGTAGCTGTAGTTCGCAAAGGCAGACCAGTTGCGCGCGTGGTACGTCATGCCCGCCTCGACGCCCTGCCGCCGCGTCGACCCGATGTTCTGGAAGAACCCGGTGCTGACGGACGTCGAAATGCCGTAGATGTCATCCTGGAGTCGCGTCCTGAAGATCCCGGCACTCCACGTGAGCCCGTCAGCCGCGCTGAGCCCGGGCACCGTCCGCCCGCGCAGGCCCGCTTCGACCGTCAACGCCACCACCTGCCGCAACGTTGGCGGATCCCCCGCCAGGTTCGAGGGCAACAGGCACGGCAGCAGCGGGTCGGAGCACTCGATCTCGCTCGCCGTGGGGGTTCGTGTGTTCTCGGCAACGCCCGCGTACGCGGTCATTCCGTCCGACACCTTATACGCACCACCCAAGGCCGGGTTCAGGTGCTCGTAGCGATTGTCCCCTGTCAGGTTGGTCCCGCGCCGGTCGGTGAGCTTGATCTGCGCGATGTTGTAGCGTCCGCTCGCCGTCACCGACAATTCCGGCGTCACGTCGAACGTATCGGTCGCATAGGCACCGTAGTAAGTATTCACTGCGCGCAGCAGTACCGGCGTCGCGCTGAAGTCCGTACCCTCCGGCGTATCCACGATCAGGTCGGACGGAAGCACCGTCAGCGTCGCGTCGATCACGCCGAGCTGTGCGCTTGACTGGAAATTCGTGCGCGCATAGTCAACGGTGGCACCGGCGGAGAAATGATTGCCGTGCCCTGCGATCGATTGCGTCTCGGTGAGCTGCAGCGCAGCGCCTTGCCCCGAGGTGCGGATCTCCTCCGAGTCGTTCTCGCCGATCGTGAGCGTCCCGCCGTTCGAGACATCGGGCAGCGGAGCGCCCGCGGCGTTCGTGACCGGCGTGGTGCCGTCCGACTGGCAGAGCGCATCGCTTGTCGCGCACGCCGTGTAGTCGGTCGTGTTGCCGTTGGCGACGGATTGGCTGTAGCGACGGAAGTAGAGAACGCCCTGCCAGGACAGTGACTTCGATGCCTGATACGAGAGGTTCAAAGTCACGAAGTCGAGCGTGTTGTCGTTGCCCTGGGGGCCCGTGAACACGAGCGAGCGGCTCACGGCGAGTTCCTGCACCGGGGCGGAACCCTGACCGTCGAGCGCGTTGTTGGCACGGGTGAAGCTGAGATCGGCCGACAGCCGGTCGGTCCGCACGCTCAAGTCCCCGTACACCTGCCGCAACGAGTCCCTCGAGAACTGCCGCCAGCCGCGCTCATCGAGCGCCCGACCGGCCAGGTAGATACCGAAGCGCCCGTCGTTGGCACCGTAGTCCGCCGAGATGGCCCGTTGTCCGAACGACCCGTCCAGTGCCTCGGCACTGCCGGCTCGGTAGCTGAAGCCGTTCTTCATCGTGACGGCGACGCCGCCGCCGAGCGCATTCAGACCGTAGACAGGGCTCGCGCTCACGAGGTCGACGCGATCGATGGCGAGATCCGGGATCAGGTCCCAGTTCACGACATCGCCGAACGCCTCGTTGATGCGCACGCCGTTCTGGTAGACCGCCAGCCCCTCCGGCGTGCCGAGCACGGGTGAGGCCTCGAAGCCGCGGTACAGGAGATCGGGCTGGAACGGGTCGGCGAGGTCGTCGCTGATATTCACACTGCCGAGCTGGCCGCCGAGGGCGCCGGTGAGACTCGCCGATCCCTCGCGCGTGAGGTCGCTCGACCGGAGGGTCTGCACGTTGGCCGGCACTTTGTCCGAATCGATGGACGTCCCCGGCAACGGCGAGGTCGTGACATCGACCTCGGCGAGCACCGGCTTCGCGGGCGTCGGCCCTTCCCCGCTTGCGGCCGCGGTATCGAGCGCACAGAAGCCGAGGCCCATCGCGACGACTCGCGGCCACCGCGGACGAGGAGCGCGGGGCGACCTTCGCGCGAGGAGCGTGGATTGCGGCATTCTTCTCGGATGGCATGGCGGCCGCGGGCAGCCTAAGCAGGCAGGTTGTCACGCGGCGCCGGTCTGCTGGAAGGGAGTTTCTCCCGGGGTCCAGACCCGGAGACTCATCGCCAACGCCGTCGCGGGGACTTACACTGAACGCGCCAATCGCCGTGCCGCAGGCGTCCTTGACCTGCCGCGGCGCGATTTCGCCCCGTACCCCGGCGCCCATGCACCGTTCGGAGGGCCAGCGCCCATGTCGAGCCCACCCAGCGTCATTCGCGAGCGTCCGGCCGCCACGGACCTCTGGCGAAGTTCCTCGCCCACGTTCGATGCGCTGCTGGTCGCATCGAGTGCCGTTGTTGCGGGGTTCGTCAGCGTGTACTTCAACCTGAGCGAGCGCATCCAGGCCTGGACCGCTCCCTGGGAGGGACTGCAGCTCGACGAGCTGCCCCAGGTCCTGCTCGTTCTCGCGACCGCACTCGCCTGGTTCGCGTGGCGCCGGAATTCGGAAGCAAGGCGGCAGCTCGTCCAGCGACGCGCCGCCGAGGTCGCGCTCGACGCAGCGCTCACCGACAACCGGCGACTCTCGCAGCAGCACGTCGCGGTACAGGAGTCGGACCGCAAACGTCTCGCCCGCGAGCTGCACGACGAACTTGGGCAGTACCTCAACGTCATCAAGCTGGACGCCGTGACCATCCAGCGTGATCACGCACCGACCGGGCCGACCGCCCGTGAACGGGCCGTCGCTATCGTGGACAACTGCGACCACATCCATCGCGCCCTGACCGCGATCGTTCGCGAGCTCAGGCCCGTCGGCCTCGATGAGCTCGGTCTCCCGGCCGCCGTCGAGCACTGCATCGCGGCGTGGAGAAAGCGGCTACCATCCACGCGAATCGAATTGGCGACGATCGGAGCTTTCTCGAGCATTGGCGAGATGACCGGGCTCACCGCCTACCGCGTCATTCAGGAAGCGATGACAAACGCCGCGAAGCACGCCTGCGCACGGACGATCACGGTTCGACTCGAGCAGAGACCCGGGCCCGTCGAGGGGATGGGCACCGTCTCGATCACCGTGACGGATGACGGCGTCGGGGTCGGTGCGGCGTCAGGCACCGCGGGGGCCGGTCTCGGGCTGATCGGCATGCGGGAGCGCGTGTCCGCACTCGCCGGCACGCTCGAGGTGACGGCATCGCCGGGACGCGGATTCACGCTCGAGGCTCGCATTCCGGAGCGCAGCGCGTGAGCCACCCTCCGGCCGATCCGGCGCGCACCACTGTCCTCCTGGTCGATGACCACGCAGTCGTCCGCGAAGGCTACCGGCGGCTGCTCGAACGCGATCCCACGATTCGCGTCGTCGGTGAGTGTGCCGATGCGGCACAGGCCTGCGGGGACGCCGTGCGGCTCAACCCGGACGTCGTCGTGATGGACATCTCGCTGCCCGACGTCAGCGGCATCGAGGCCCTGCGACGACTGCTGCTCGAGCGGCCCTCGCAGACGGTCCTCATGTTCAGCATGCACGACGACGCCATCTTCGTGTCGCGCGCATTCGAAACGGGCGCCAGGGGCTACATAACCAAGGCAAGCGCTCCGGACGTTCTCGTCAGTGCCATCCGCACGGTCGCAAGCGGCGAGCGCTTCGTCAGCGCGGACCTTGAGCACTTGCTCGACGCGGGCGCCGTTGCGCAGTCGCCGGCCGCGCCGCGATTGCTGACATCGCGCGAGATGGACGTCCTCAGGCTCCTGGTGCGCGGCGCGACCGTCAAGGAGATCGGCGCGACGCTCGGGATTTCCGAAAAGACCGTCGCCAACCACCAGTCGGCGATCCGCGAGGCGTTCGGTGCGAAGAACAGCGTCCAACTGGCTCGTGCGGCGAAGGCGCTCGGGCTGATCGTGACTACGCCCGAAGGTGCCTGAGTTCGAAGCCGGTCCGGCACGGTCGCCCGCCTGACCCGGGCCCTCACCAGAAGCGGATATAGAAGAGTACGACTGCTCCGACCACGACCAGGCTGAGACCCACGTCCCAGCCGTTCCAGCTGCCGCGGGTGGTAATCCTCTCCTCGGGCGTCGCCCCGTACCACGTGAACCGTTCCGAGCCCGGATCTGGGGGTTGCGTCAGCAGGCTGAGCACGACCATCACGACGACGGTCACGACGAGCAGGATCTCTGTGTAGTACAGCCAGTGAATATTCCAGAGGTCGAAGATCCAGCCGTGTCGGCCCCGGATCGGCTCGATCGCGGCGCTGAACTGCTCGAGCGTGATCTTGCCCTGGTAGAGCGCGCGCTTCTGCATCGCCACGGTCGCGCCGTCATCGCGCATGACGAGGTCGGCCGCGAGCCGCGCGAAGCCGCCCGAGACGCCGACGATGAATGCCCAGAACGCCGCTGGCGCGCTCGCCCGCTTCCAGAACACACCGACGAGAAAGAGCACCGCAATGGCGGGCGAGAGGTATCCCTGCACGCTCTGCAGGTACACGTAGAGGTCGGAGTGCAGGCTCTTGATGACCAGTACCCAGCAGATTCCGAGCACGACGATCGCCGCCGTCGCCGCCCGCCCGACCGCAACCTCGGTGCGCCCGGATGCGTTCGGGTACCACTCCCGGAAGAAGTCCATCGTGAAAAGCGTCGCCGATGCGTTGAATTTCGAGGCGAGCGACGCCATCAGGGCGACGATCATCGAACACGCCACCATGCCGCGAACGCCGTGTGGCAGGATCTGGGCGACGAGCGAGGTGTAGGCCGCATCGCCGCTCGTGTGAAAGCCGGCCCCAGGCGCCTGGGTGAGCGCGAACGCGATCATTCCCGGCACCAGGAAGATGAACACGGGTGTCAGCTTCAGAAACGCCGCAAGAATGGAACCGCGGCGCGACTCGGTCTCGTTCTTTCCTGCGAGTACACGCTGCACGATGTACTGGTCGGTGCACCAGTACCAGAAGCCGATGATCGCCGAGCCCGGAAGCACGGCCGCCCACGACCAGTCGGGATCGCCAAGCGGGCGGATCAGATGGATGTTGCTGCCCGCGGCCGCGAGCATCGCACGCCAGCCGGTAAGGACGTCACCGTGACCGAGGACGCTGAGCCCCGAGTAGAGGATGAACACCGATCCCAGGATTAGGATCGGCGCTTGCAACACCGCCGTGTACATGATGACCCTGAGGCCCCCGAGCACCGTGTAGAACCCGGTCGTCACGGCGAGCCCGAGCGCAATCGCCCAGAACACGTCAAGCTGCAGCCCGAAAATACTCACCGTATCGATCCCGAGGAGCGTACGCACGACGACGTCGCCCGCGTAGATCGTGACCGCGATCTTGGTGAGGACGAGGCTCGCGATGGTGAGGAGGCTGAGCACATTCCGCGAGCTGCGGCTGAACCGCCGCTCCAAGTACTCCGGCATCGTGAAGACCTTCATGCGGTCGTAGAGCGGGACAAACACCCACCCGAGAACCAGGATCAGCCAGGACTGGATCTCCCAGTGCGCCATCGCCATACCCGTCGCGAATCCGGCGCCAGCGAGGCCGACCAGATGCTCGGAGCCGATATTGGAGGAGAATATCGACGTACCGATCTGGACCCAGTTGCTTTTCTGGCCCGAGAGAAAATAGTCCTTGCCGGATTCGGCCCTGGTGCGCGTGGCATATACGACGATCGCGAGCATCGCCGCGATGAAGACGCCGACCACCAGCCAGTCCTCGAGATTAAACACCGACACGTGGGCGTCCGTCAGTGTCGCGCCTGCGTTGACGGCCGAGGCCGCTAGTTCGTTAGTAGCGATGGTCCTCTCCCGATCGTTGTTGTCGTTATCAGCTCGAGTTTCGCCACCGGACCGTCAGCCCGGTCGCCCGGCCTCGTCCCCTTCCCCCTCGTCCGCCCGCTCCCCGGTCGCTACAACCGACGCACGCCAGCCGCGGGCGCCGCGACGGTACGCAGGGGATTGCGCAGGGGCAGCGAGAACGGCGCGGCTTCGATCTCGAATACGTCGCCGTCCTGCGCGATCACGCCGTCGGCAAAGGACAGCGTTGCGGTACCGAAGAAATGCACATGCACGTCACCCGGCCGCCGGAACAGCTCGTACTTGAAGTGGTGGTGTTCGAGGTTACGGATGGCGTGCGACATGTTCGCCTCACCGGTCAGGAACGGGCGCTCCCAGATCGGCTTTCCCGCGCGCGTGATGCGCGCCGACCCCGTGACACTCTCCGGCGCTTCACCGACCAGGACTTCCGGCCCGAGCGCGGCGGGTCGCAGCTTGGAGTGAGCGAGATAGAGGTAATTCATCCGCTCGGTCACGTGATCGGAGAACTCGTTGGCGAGCGCAAATCCGACTCGGCACGGCGTGCCGTCGGGCGCGATGACGTAGATGCCCGCGAGTTCGGGCTCCTCGCCGCCGTTGAGCGCGAACTCGGGCGAAGGCAACGGCATCTCGGGCGCGACCAGGCTGCGGCCGTCCCCCTTGTAGAACCATTCCGGCTGCACCCCGATCGCGCCACTGGCCGGTTTACCGCCGTCGAGTCCCATGCGGAACATCTTGAGGGAATCGCTCGCATCCGCGGCCGCAGCCTTGGCGTGCATCTTGTCGCGCGCGTCGGCGGAGCCCAGATGCGTGAGTCCTGTTCCGGTCAGCAGAAGTCGCGCGGGATCTGGATGCTCGATGGGCGAGAGCACGAATCCGCCACTCAACGCTTCGTGCAGGTCAACTTCATCGCCCAGTCCCGCACGGTCGACGGCGGCGGCGAGCGTCGTCGCCGCCGCTGCGGCCGCCATTGCGAGTTCGTACACGCTTCGCACGCCGCGCACCCGACGGCCGCGATGCCCATCGGACGACGCAACGACCGCCCGCGATCCCTCGCGATCCCGAATCTGCAAAAGGCGGAGCGTCATAAACGGGATCCTCGTACCCAGAGTGCTGCGACCGGAGGTCGGGACCGGACATTGGTACCGCAGTAGATCGGTCGCTGTAATGGCGAGTTCGCGTCGCGCGCCGCTCCTGGCGAGCTACGCCTAGCCGCCACTGTGGTGAACGCGTCACCGTAAGCCGCCAAGGTCACCGAACCGTTCGAAACGCGAGGACGGTCGACTCGGTATAGGTCTGCCCCGGACGCAGGATCGACGACGGAAAGTCGGGTTGGTTCGGCGAGTCGGGAAAGTGCTGCGTCTCGAGGCACAGGCCGGTACGGTAGCCATACGTCGACCCCTGCCCGGTCGGCTTTCCGTCGAGGAAATTGCCGGAATAGAACTGGATGCCCGGTTGGGTCGTCCGTATCTCGAGTACGCGGCCACTGGCCGGATCGGTGAGGGTCGCGGCGAGCGCGAGCTCGCGCGGAGTCGTCTTGTTCAGCGCCCAGTTGTGGTCATAGCCGCGGCCGAGCCGAAGCTGTTCATCCGCCACGCCGATTCGCGCCCCGATTGGCTCGGGACTTCGGAAATCGAATGGAGTGCCGGCGACGGCGAGCAGCTGCCCTGTCGGGATCAGCGTTGCATCGACCGGCGTGAATCGATCGGCATGTAACGTCAGCGTGTGGTCGAGAACCGAGCGCATCGGGTCGCCGGTCAGATTGAAGTATGCGTGGTTGGCAAGATTGATGGGCGTCGGCGCAGTTGTCGTCGCCTCGAATTCGATCGCGAGGGTATCGTCATCGCGCAGGCGATACGTGACGTGCGCCGTCATGCGACCCGGGTAGCCCTCTTCGCCGTCCGGACTGACGTACGTCATCCGAACCGCAATGCCGTCGGATGTCTTCGGTATCTCGGGCACCCAGACGCGCTTGTCAAATCCCCGCGCGCCGCCGTGAAGGCTGTTGCGACCGTCGTTCGTGGTCAGCTGGTAGGACGTTCCGTCGAGCAGAAAGCGTCCGCTCGCGATCCGGTTCGCGAATCGACCGACTGTCGCGCCGTAAAACGACACGTTGCCGAGATACGGATCGAGCGACTCAAAGCCGAGGACAACGTTCGCAAAGCTCCCGCCCCTGTCCGGCGTTCGCAATGACACGATGGCGGCACCGTACGTCATCACCTTGAGTTCGATGCCGTGGGAATTCGTGAGCGTATACAACGAGATCGCGTCACTGCCGACGCGTCCGAAATCAGTTCTCACGAGCGACCTCCGCGCGTCGTTTGCGGCTGCGGTCGCAATAAGGGGGAGCATCACGCCCATCGCGATGGCGATGAACGTGCTGGCGCTTCGATTCCCACGAGTCAGCCCGGTGTTTGCCATGGACCCAGTCGGCCAGCCGTGCGTCATTAAATCATACAATTAGGCGCTGCCGACCGGATCGGTGGTCCGGCCGGTGTGGAGGGCCCGGCCGGGAGGTTGGTCCGGCGCAACACGGGGAACGCTGAGCTCTAGTGCGCCGAATGCTCGTCGAGCGCCTGGACGGCCGCTCGGATGGATGAGCGATACCAGGCCCCGAAGCGGCTCACGAAATCCTCCTCGTTCGAGTACGGCCCCGGCCGGTAGCCGACGCCGTTCACGCCGCTCTGGTTGTTCTCGGCGAGCCGCCGGTCCTGGAGATTCGTCTCGGTCCAGGTCTCGGTCAGCGTCTCGATGGTGTAGTCAGTCCCTTCGACGGCATCCTTGTGAACGAGCCAGGTCGAGTCGATCCGTGTCTCCTCCGGTCCGAGCGGAACCACGGAGAAGATAAACGCATAGTCGGCAAGCGCGTGGCAGAACGTGTTCGGTTGTGTCGCCCACCAGAATCCGCCGAGCTCGGGCTCGCCGCTCTCGATGAGTCGGCGCTTGACGACCGGCTGACCGTTGCCGGAGATGCTCTCCATTCCGGGATTGAGCGCATAGCGCTCTACGTGCCACCAGTCGCCGTTCGCCGCCTGAGTCGAAATGCCAAGCGCGGCCATTCGTTTCGCGAAGCGCTGCTCGTAGTCGCGCTGCTCATCCGTGATCGCCGCGCCGTGGGCGATCGGATAGGAAATGCGCAGCTCCGGATGCGACGCGGCGCAGTGATAACACTCGCGCGCGTTCTCCATCGCCAGCTTCCAGTTCGCCTTCTCGACCAGGCTGCTGCGAAACGCAACCTTGGACTCCGCGAGCCGGTAGGGCGCCAGGCGTGGCTCGACGGCAGCACGAAACGCGGCGAATTCGTAAGGATCACTCGCGAGCGACACGTAGATGCACCCGGCGAGGATTTCAACGCGTATCGGCGCCAGGGCGTGCTCGTCCGACCTGAATCCCGTCGGCATCCGGGGTGCCGCCAGCAGGCGACCGTCGAGGTCGTAGGTCCACTTGTGGTACGGACAGACAATCCGTGGACTGCGGCCGTGTCCGTCCGCGCAGATCCTCGAGCCGCGGTGGCGGCAGGTGTTATGGAAGCCGCGCAGCACGCCATCTCGACCGCGCACGACGAACGCGGCGTTTCGCCCGAGCGTGAACGCCAGGTACGAGCCGGGCTCGGCGACCTCGGACGACACGCCGACAAAGAGCCAGGCACGACCGAAGACGGCGGCAACGTCGAGCGCGTAGATCTCGGGATCCGTGTAGAACCCCTGCGCCAGCGTGTGACCTGCCGGGGACTCCGCCAGAAGCGCGCGCACGCGATCACCCACGTTCGATTGAAAACCTGTCATCAGTCAGTCCCCGACATGGATTGGTTGCCCGCCACGGATCCAGTCGATCGTTGAGCGCTGCGACTCCTGGAGGCCACTACCCGGTCGCGATCGAAACGGGATCCCCGACGGGCCCTATGGTCGCACAGCGGTCGCGACTTGGCCTCTGCCGCGACACTGGTTCGGGTGGCGTTGACGCTGCTAGGATTGAGTGACACCTCGGAATGACAGGCGTGCCAATGTCTCCGGAAGTCAGAGCGTTCGAATACGCGATGGGGATGTTTTCCGTCCTGATCGGCCTGGCCGTGGCCGACGTCGCGACGAGCTTCCATCGACTGCTGCGAGCCCGCGGCACCGTCCGCTGGGATCCGCTCGCGCTCTTCGCCGCGTCCTATTCGCTTTGCACCACGATCTGCATGTGGTTTGACCTCTGGGGTGTGCGGAACTTCGCGGCGACCCGCCAGTTCCTGTTCTATATCGCCCTGGTGGTCCAGTTCTTCGTGCTCTTTTTGCTCGCCGCGGCGAGCCTGCCGGACGAGCGGGACGACGGACTCGACTTGAGGGCGTTCTACGCGGGGAACCGTCGGCAGTTCTGGGCATTGCTGGCGCTGTTCCAGCTGCTTTACGTAACCTTCGGGATCTACTTCACCGGCTCCGAGGTCGATCGGCTGCCGATGGGCATCGCCGTCTTCGCTTATGGACTGATGTGCGCGCCGTTCTTCATCTCGATGATCCTCCTCTGCGTCTCGTCCCGAGTAGTTCACTACGCCGGGCTCGGACTCCTGTACGCCATCGTGTTCTTCCACTACCGGCGGATGCAGATCGGGTAGCGCGCTCCGGCGCCCCGAGGGGAGAGAGTTCTCGCGCAGCTGCGTTGCGCAGGCGCTCCGTCACGACGCGCTCGTCACCGCGTCAGCGCAAGCTATCGGCCGCGGCGCGATTTCGCTCGGCGAGCATCGCGCCATACCAGGCGGCGCTCCGTTTCGGGATCCGCGCCTGGGTCTCGTAGTCGACAAAGTAGAGACCGAAGCGCTTCGCAAAGCCAGACGCCCACTCGAAGTTGTCGAGCAGCGACCAGACAAAATAGCCGCGCAGGTCGACCCCGCGTTCGAGGGCATCGGCCGCGGCGTGCATGTGGGCTTCGAGAAACGCCCGCCGGTCCTCGTCCTCGACGCGCCCATCCGCCAGGCGGTCCTGGAACGCCGCACCGTTTTCGGTGATGAAAATGGGCGGCAGACGGTAGTCGCGCGCGAGGCGGGTCAGCAACTCGGTGAGCCCTGATGGCGCAACCTCCCAGCCCATGTCCGTCGTCGGTGCGCCGTTGGTCGCAGGCGACGGCGGCTTGCCGGCGTGCGCAATTGTCGGGTGGTAGTAGTTGACGCCGAGATAATCGAGCGGCTGGGTAATGAGCGCCATGTCGCCAGCCGCCACCTGCGGTGCGCCCGCGCCGAGGTAATGCAGGATGTCGGCGGGATAGGTGCCCTTCAGGAGCGAATCCATGTACCAGCGCACGAGCAGGCCGTCTTCAAGCGCCGCCTGCGCAACGTCGGGGGCCGACTGCGTCGCGTGCGTGACGGGCGAAAGATTGAGCACGATGCCGATCGTGGCGGTGGGCACCTCCGCCCGGATCGCCTGCGCCGCGAGCCCGTGGCTCAGCAGGCAGTGGTGGGAAACCTGTGCGGCAACCGCGCGATCGCGGATCCCCGGCGCAAAAACGCCGGACTCATAGCCGAGCGTCGCCGTGACCCAGGGCTCGTTGTGGGTCGCGAACGAAGCGACCCTGTCGCCCAGGCGCTTTGCGACGATCGCGGCGTAATCCCTGAATCGATAGGCCGTGTCACGCGCGGCCCAACCGCCTTGCGCACGCTGCAGCGCTGCCGGCAGGTCCCAGTGGTAGAGCGTTGCGTAGGGTCGGATGTTGCGCTTGAGAAGGCCGTCGACGAGCCGCTCATAGAACGCGAGCCCACGCTCGTTGATCGCACCGATGCCGGTCGGCTGCACGCGCGGCCACGAAATCGAGAAGCGATAGGCGTCGACCGACAGCGACGCCAGAAGGACGACGCCTATCGCTTCTCGATTTCGTGGCCGCGCGTGCAGCCACGAAATCGAGAAGCGATAGGC
>CAYNCY010000019.1:0-1079 GCA_964395195.1 uncultured Steroidobacteraceae bacterium | reverse complement strand
ACGCCAGAAGGTCGAGGTCGGCCTCCAGGCGATTGTAGTGATCGCACGCAATCTCACCGCTCGAGCCGTCCGCGATTGCGCCCGGCTGCCGACAGAACTCGTCCCAGATCGACTCGCCCTTTCCGTCGGTGTGCGCCGCACCCTCAATCTGGTAGGAGCTGCTGGCCACGCCCCAGACGAAATCGGGCGGAAAGCGCCGGCGGAGCGCGTCCGGGGAGCGCGTGTCGCTCATTGGCGGCGTACCCGCGGGGTCGCTTCGATGCGACGGCTCGTAGTGCGGTTCATTACGATTTCACCGCGCGACAGCGCGAGTGGATTCCCGCACAACGAGCTCGACGGCGGGCAGCTCGATTTGCGGGCGGCGACCCTCAATGAGCTGCAGAATCGCGTCGGCGGAGCACTCGCCGAGCTTCTGCACGGACTGCCGCACACTGGTCAGCGGCGGAATACGGTAGGTGGACGACGGCAAGTCGTCGAAGCCGACGACCGATACGTCATCGGGAACACGCAGGCCCCGGCGAAAGAGCGCGAGGCACGCGCCATACGCGGTCTGGTCATTGACACAGAAGAGCGCGGAGAACTTCACGTTCGAGTCGAGTAGGCGCTCGACCGCACGCATGCCACCCTCTTCGTGGAAGTCACCCGGGACGACGAGCTCTGGATCGAAGGCAATGCCGCTCGCCGCGAGCGCCGCCTTGTAGCCCGCGAGTCGCTTGTTCGCGTCCGGATGGTTCTCAAAGCCCGCAACGAACGCGATGCGTCGGTGGCCAAGGTCGAGAAGGTGCCGCATCGCCAACGCCGCGCCGTGCTTGTCGTCGACCTGCATGCTGACGAGCCCCCTGGCGCGCAACAGGCGACCGGTGACCACGATAGGCACCTTACGCGCATAGGCCTTGAGCGCCGCGTCATCGAGGCAGCCGGCAAACATGATGATGCCGTCCACGCCACGATTGATCAGCTCCTCCATGCAACGGATTTCTTCCTTCTCCTGCCAGTTGCCGCTCATGAAGAGCGGCGCGTAGCCACGTCCCTGCAGACGATGCTCGATACCGCGCAGTCCCTCGCCATAGAACGGGCTG
>CAYNCY010000018.1:5051-17963 GCA_964395195.1 uncultured Steroidobacteraceae bacterium | reverse complement strand
CGACGACGGCGCCGGCGAGCGAGGCGATGAGGAGGACGGCGAGCAGACGACGCATGAGGTGCGACATCAGTAGCTACCTCCGGCGGCGCCGCCCTTGGTCTTGCTCTTGTCGGTCGGACCTGTCTCGGTGTCATCGAGATAGCGATAGGTCTTCGCGGTCACATCGAGCGTCAGTCGATCGGCACCCGAGTCGCGGGTCTCCGGGACGATCGTGATGTCGTGCAGCGTCACGATGCGCGGCAGCGCCGCGATGCCGCTCACGAAGCTGCCGAACTCGTGGTACGAGCCCGTCAGGCGGATGCGGATCGGGAGCTCGGCGTAGAAGTCCTTTTTGACCTCGCCGGCCGGCTGGAAAAGCTTCTCCTGCAGGCCAGCGGCCAGGCCGGTCTGCGAGATGTCGACCAGCAGGCTCGGCACCTCGGTGCGGCCGGGCAGCTGCCTCAGCATCGCGCCGAAGGAACGCTCCATCTCCTTGAGCTGCGCCTTGTAGGCGTCGACGTTGGCGGCCTTGTGCTGCTTCTCGTCGAACGTCTGCATCAGGTCCTTCTCTTCCTTCTGGGCGAGGTCGAGGTCAGGCATCTGGCTGCGGATCGGGATGAAGTACACGAGGAGCGCGGTCAGCACCACGAACAGGAGGCCAATGGCGATCGCGCGGAACAGGAACGGCCAGCGGCCGACGTCCTTCGGATCGAGATTCTTGATTTCGTCGAGGAAGTTCATGAGCCCGACCCCGCGCGGCTACCGCGCTTGGGCTTCGGGTCCTCGTCCGCGGGCACCATGCTCTTCTGGGTCGCGAACAGCGTGAATTCCGAGCCGCTCGCCGACTTCGCCGACTCGACCACCTGCAGCTGCGGGTCGCCAAGCCAGGGCGAGGCTTCGATGTTGCGCATCAGGGTCGAGACGCGCGTCGAGGACTGCGCGATGCCCTTGAGTTCGACCTTCTTGTCGTTCTGCTTGACCGAGGTGAGGTACACACCGTCCGGCAGCGAGCGCGCGAGCTGATCGAACACGTGCACGACCTCGGGCCGGCTGCGCTGCAGCCGCTCGATGATTTCCATGCGCGACACCAGGCGCCCGCGCTGGGCCTCGAGTCCGAGGATCTCGGTGATCTGCTTGTCGAGCTTGTCGATCTCGCTCTTCAGGAGCGCGTTGCGCTCGTGCTGGCGATCGATCGAGTTCGAGATGCCCCAGCTCGTGAAGAGCGTGACGGCACCGGCAACGAGCAGCGCGCCGATCGCGGCCAGCCCGAATTGCTTCTGGCGGTGCGCCCGCTCGATTTGCCGCCAGGGCAGTAGGTTGATTTGCGGCATCAGTCGAAGCTCCGCAGGGCGAGGCCGCAGGCAATGAGGAGCGCGGTCGCGTCTTTCTTGACGCCCTGCGCCTTCGCCTTCGACGACAGTTTCATCTGACCAAGGGGATCACCACGCTCGGCGCTGATGCCGACGCGGCTCGCGATCACGTCGGCGACGCCCGCGATGTTCGCGCAGCCGCCGCAGATCAGGATCTGCTCCGGCTGCTCGCGGCCGCCGCCCGAGGCGAGGTAGAACTGGAGGCTGCGACTGACCTGCTGGGTCATGTCGTCAATGAAGGGGTCGAGGACCTCGGGCTGGAAGTTGGACGGCAGCCCGCCCTCCTTCTTGGCGCGACCGGCCTCTTCCATCGAGAGGCCGTAGGTCCGCATGATTTCTTCGGTGAGCTGCTGGCCGCCGAAGGCGAAGTCGCGCGTGTAGATGACGCGCAGGCTCTTGAGCACGCTGAACGTCGTCGTGCTCGCGCCGAAGTCGACCACCGCGATCGTGCGCTCGTTGCCGCCGTCGACCATCTGGTGCGTCAGGAGGCGGCAGGCATTCTCGAGCGCGAACGCCTCGACATCGACGATCCGCGAGGTGAGGCCAGCGGCGGTAACCGCGGCCTGGCGCTGGTCGACGTTCTCGGTACGGGTCGCGACGAGCAGGACGTCCTGCATCTCGGGATCTTTTTCCGACGGTCCCATGACCTCGAAGTCGTAGCTGACCTCGTCCATGGGGAAGGGGATGTACTGGTCGGCCTGGAGCTCGACCTGGGTCTCGAGGTCGCGCGCCGAGAGCGAGCGCGGCATCTGGATGACCTTGGTGATCGCGGCGTCGCCGGAGATCGCGAGCGCGACTTCTTTGCTACGGGCGCCACTGCGCTTGACGGCACGCTTGATGGCCTCGCCCACGGCCTCGGCATCAACGATTGCCTTCTCGTTGATGGCGCTGTGGGGGGTGGCCTCGGCGGCATAGGCCTCCACCCGGTACTGGTTACCCGTCATCGCAAGCTCAATGAGCTTGATCGAGGACGTGGTGATGTCCAGACCGATCAAAGGCCGGTATTTCTGCCCCAGAGAAAAGGACAATTGCGGCAAAGAGAGCTTCATAAATCCTTTTTAATACAAGACCTTAAATCGTCTTGCCGCCAATCTGCTTCAGGATTCCCGAGCAACTTTATAGCAACAAACTGTTAAATGGAACGTGAGACTGCTCACGATTCGCCCCCGCCAGGTCAAAACCCCAACCCGCCCTGCTCAAATCCGCGACGCGCCGCAAGCTGCAGCGGCCCGTCTCGGGGAACTGTCGGCAGGGACCGGGGTCGGCTTGAGGACGAGCGGGGTTGCGGACGGCGGGCGGGTGGGGCGTTGAGCCCTGACCCGGAACATCCCGGCCGGCAACCCCGCTGTCCTAGGCCGGCCGACGTATCCGTCGCCGCTACCCGTAGACCGGTGGCTTTGCGTCCCCACCTTTCGATGGGTTTGCCAATGAGCGGCGGCTACTATGCATAATCAACATACTAGAGGCAAATACTTGCGGCCGATTCCTATCAACTCACGTTATGTTTGGCTCGGCGGCCTCGCAGGCGCCCTCGCGGTCGTCGTCGCCGGGGGCATCCTGCTCGCCGGCCTCGCCACTTATTACTACCTGGCCCCCACCCTTCCCGAGGTCGACACCCTCAGGGACGTGCGGATGCAGGTGCCGCTTCGGGTCTACACCCGGGACGGCCGCCTCCTCGCCCAGATCGGCGAGCAGCGCCGCGTGCCCGTGCGCTTCGAGGAAGTCCCGAAGCCCATCGTGAACGCCTTCCTCGCCGCCGAGGACGATCGCTTCTTCTCGCACGGCGGCATCGACTTGACCGGCCTCCTGCGCGCGCTCGCGGTGACGGCGGCGACGGGCGAGGCACGCCAGGGCGGCAGCACCATCACGATGCAGCTCGCGCGGAACATGTTCCTGACGCCCGAGAAGAAACTGAGGCGCAAGCTCCAGGAAATCTTCCTCGCGCTTCGCATCGAGAGCGAATTCACGAAGCAGGAGATCCTGACGCTCTATCTCAACAAGATCTTCCTCGGTGAGCGCGCCTACGGCGTCGCCGCCGCCGCCGAGGTGTACTACGGCAAGCGCCTCGGCGATCTCACGCTCGCCGAGATCGCGACGATCGCGGCGCTGCCGAAGGCGCCCTCGACGCTGAACCCGATCGCGAACCCCGAGCGCGCGCGGCAGCGTCGCTCGTATGTGCTGCGGCGCATGCTCGACAAGGGCTACATCCAGAAGGCGGACCACGACATCGCGGACGCGGCGCCCATCGAGACCACCGAGCACGGACCGCGCGTCGAGGTCGATGCGCCCTACGTCGCCGAGATGGTGCGCGCGCAGCTCGCGGATGAGTACGGCGATGACGTCTACAGCGCCGGCTACGAAGTCGTGACCACGATCGACAGCCGCCTGCAGCACGCGGCGGACTGGTCGCTGCGCGCGGCGCTCCTCGAGTACGACCGCCGCCACGGCTGGCGCGGCGCGACCGGGCACGCGACCGCACCGCCCGGCGACGTGCGCGAGGCCGGCGACATGCTCGAGCATTTCGGCCCGGTCGGCGGGCTCGTGCCCGCGGTCGTCGCCACGGTCGGCGCGCGCTCGGTGACGGTGTTCGGCAAGGACGGCGTGCGCTACGTGATCAACTGGGACGCGGGGCTGGCGTGGGCACGGCGCGTCGACAAGTCCGGCGCGCTCGGCGGCACGCCGCGCCAGGCGAGCGAGATCGTCGGCCCCGGGGACGTCGTCTACGTGCAGCCGAGCATCGGCGGCCAGGCGATCCTCGCGCAGGTGCCGCTCGTGCAGGGCGCGTTCGTGTCGATGGATCCGCAGGACGGCGCGATCACCTCGCTCGCGGGCGGTTTTGATTTCTATGCGAGCAAGTTCAACCGTGCCGTGCAGGCCAAGCGCCAGCCCGGCTCCTCGTTCAAGCCGTTCATCTATTCGGGCGCGCTCGAGCACGGCTTCACGCCCGCGACCGTGATCCTCGATGCCCCGGTCGTGATCGAGGGCGCGGGCGCCGAGGATCAGTGGCGTCCGGAAAACGACGCCAAGACCTTCTACGGCCCGACGCGGCTCCGGGATGCGCTCGCGCGCTCGAGGAACCTCGTCTCGATCCGGATCCTGCGTGCGCTCGGGGTCGACTACGCGCTCGACTACGCCGAGCGCTTCGGCTTCCAGCGCGAGGAGCTGCCGCACAACCTCACGCTCGCGCTCGGCACCGCGCAGCTGACGCCGCTCGAACTCACGACCGGGTACGCCGTGTTCGCGAACGGCGGCTACGCGGTGCAGTCGTACCTGATCGACCGGATCGTCGATGCCGACGGCAAGACCGTCTTCGCCGCGGACCCCGTGGTCGCGTGCCGCGAATGCGGTCAGGCCGTCGACCCGCCATTGCCCTCGCCCGACGAGGAGGGGCTGCGCGCCGCCGCCGATCCCGCGCCCGCGCCGCCGGCCGCACGCGATGCGACCTTCGCGCTTGCGTCGACCGTAGGACCGCCGGTGTTCGGCACCAACGCCGCCGGCGTGACTCGCCTCGCTGAACTCGGCGATGGCTTTGCCGGCCCGCCCGTGAAGCGCCGCGCGCCGCACGTGATCTCCGCGGCGAATGCCTACGTGATGACGGACCTGATGCGCGACGTCATCCGCAAGGGCACCGGCCGGCGCGCACTCTCGCTCAAGCGCGACGACATCGCGGGCAAGACGGGCACCACCAACGACCGGCGCGACACGTGGTTCATGGGCTTCAACGCCGATCTCGTCGCGGGTGCCTGGGTCGGCTTTGACCAGGAACGCTCGCTCGGTGCGGGCGAGGAAGGCGGCCACACGGCGTTGCCGATGTGGGTGTACTTCATGGGCGAGGCGCTCGCGGGTCATCCGGAGCACCGGCTCCCCCAACCCGATGGCGTCGTCAACGCGCGCATCACGCCCTCGACCGGTGAACTCGCGCGCGGCAACGAACCCGATGCGATGTTCGAGCTCTTCCTCGCCGGCCGACTTCCCGGCAACAGCGGCGCGACCGGCGGCAATACCGCAAACCCCTCGGCGAAGCCGGGCACCCAGAGCGACGAACCGATTTTCTGAAGATCCGCGCGCCGGAACGGCGCAGGGCCTGTGCTAGAGTCCATGCGTCGAAGCCGGCGGAGAACGAAATGACTCGGCCCCGCGCGATACGCGGAGACGACCTGCGGCGCGCGCTCGCCCAGGAGGCGGCCCGCCTGATGTTCGAGCACGGCGTCGATGACTACGGCTTCGCGAAGCGCAAGGCCGCCGAGCGCCTGGGCGCCGGCGAGTACGCGGTGCTCCCCAAGAACTCGGAGATCGACGCGGCACTCGCCGAGTACCAGCGGCTGTTCGCCGCCGACACCCACGCCGACACGCTCGCCGAGCAGCGCCGGGTCGCGCTCGATGCGATGCTGCTGCTCGCGGACTTCGAGCCGAGGCTGGTGGGGCCGGTGCTCACCGGCACCGCGACACCGCACCAGGAAATCAACCTGCACGTCTTCTCGGACACGGCCGAGGCGGTCAGCATCAAGCTGCTCGACGATCACATCCAGTACCGGATCGCCGAGCACCGCGTGAAGATGAACGCGGACCGCGTGCTGCAGTACCCCGCGGTGCAGTTCACCGTGTTCGATTTCCCGGTCGATGCGACCGTGTTCCCGCGCGACGGCATCCGCCAGGCCCCGCTCTCACCGTCCGACGGCCGGCCCATGCGCCGCGCTTCCGCGAGCGAGGTGCGCGCGCTCGTCGAGGCCGCGCCCGTCGAGCCGCTCTACTGAGCTGCCGATGAGGCTCAGCGCGCCTTCTTCGTGAAGCGCGCGATGCCGGCCTGGGTATCGGCGAGCACGGCATTCTCGGCCATGACCTCGCCCGCGACGCGATAGGCCGCCTCGATGCCGAGCTCCCGCTGCTGATAGAAGAGCCGCTTGCCCGCGGCGATCGCGGCCGGCGACTTCGCGGCAATGGAGTCCGCGAGGCGCGCGACCTCCGCATCGAGTTCCTCCACCGGCACGACCCGGTTCACGAGGCCGCGTTCGCGCGCGGTCGCGGCATCGATGAAGTCGCCGGTGAGCAGCATCTCGAGCGCGGGCTTCGCGAGGACGTTGCGGCTCAAGGCGACCGAGGGCGTCGAGCAGAAGAGCCCGAGGTTGATGCCGGAGACGGCGAAGCGCGCGTCGCTGCTCGCGACCGCGAGATCGCACATCGCGACCAGCTGGCAGCCGGCCGCCGCGGCGACGCCCTGCACGCGCGCGATCACGGGCTGCGGCAGGCGCTGGATCGTCAGCATCAGGGCGCTGCAGTCCGCGAAGAGACCGCGGAGGTCCTCGAGCGCCGCCTCGGCTCCCATCTCGTTGAGGTCGTGACCGGCCGAGAATGCGCGACCGTCGGCCGCCAGCACGACGACGCGCGCCTCGCGATCGAGCGCGACGGCTTCGAGTGCCGACCTGAGCGCCGCGATCATCGCCCGCGACAGCACGTTGTACTTCGGGCCGTGGTTGAGCGTCAGGCGCACGACGGCGCCGCTCCTTTCGGCGCGCACGAGCGGCGCGTCGGCTGCCGGGATCGGCTCACTCGTCATGCGTGCTGCTCCTCGCTCAGGTTGAGTTCCGCGCGCAGCTGCTCGCGGAGCCGGTATTTCTGGATCTTGCCGGTCACGGTCAACGGGAAGGTATCGAGGATGCGGACGTAGCGCGGCACCTTGTAGTGCGCGATGCGGCCCTGGCAGAACCCGCGCACGTCCTCCTCGCAGAGGCTCGCGCCCGGCTTCACGCGGATGCACGCGCACACCGCCTCGCCGTAGCGCGCATCCGGGACGCCGATGACCGCCACATCGAGGACGGCCGGGTGCTGGTAGAGGTAGTCCTCGATCTCGCGCGGCGAGATGTTCTCGCCGCCTCGAATGATCAGGTCCTTCACTCGCCCGACGATGTTGCAGTAGCCCTCGGCGTCGAGGACGGCGAGGTCGCCGGTGTGCATCCAGCCGGCGGGATCGATGGCCTCGCGCGTGCGCTCGGGCTCGTTCCAGTAGCCCTGCATCACGCTGTAGCCGCGCGTCAGCAGCTCGCCGGGCGCACCGCGCGGCACGACGTGGCCCTCGCCGTCGACGACCTTCACCTGCACGTGCGGATGGATGCGCCCGACCGTGCCGACCCGGCGCTCGAGCGGATCGTCGGTCAGGCTCTGGAAGCTCACCGGGCTCGTCTCGGTCATGCCGTAGCAGATCGTGACCTCGGGCATGTGCATCTCATCGACCACGCGGCGCATGACCGCCACGGGGCACGGTGCGCCCGCCATGATCCCGGTGCGCAGCGTCGAGAGGTCGAACTCGCGAAAGCGCGGATGCTCGAGCTCGGCGATGAACATCGTCGGCACGCCATGGAGAACGGTGCAGCGCTCGCGCGCGACCGTCTCGAGCGCGGCGAGCGGCTCGAAGCCCGCGCTCGGGAAGATGCTCGCGGCGCCGTGCGTCATCGCGGCGAGCACGCCGAGCACCATGCCGAAGCAGTGGTACATCGGCACCGGGATGCAGATCCGGTCGTCGGCCCCGAGTTTCATGCACTCGCCGACGAACAGGCCGTTGTTGACGATGTTGAAGTGCGAGAGGGTCGCCCCCTTGGGCGTTCCCGTCGTGCCGCTCGTGAACTGGATGTTGTAGGGATCGTCCGGGTCGATCGCCCGGGCCCGTGCCTCGAGGGCAGCACCGTCGACGCTGCGTCCGGCCGCGATGACATCGCCGACGCCGAGGCACCCGGCGGCCGCACCGAGCGAGATGAGCGCGCGAAGCTCGGGAAGGCGCGTGCTTTGCAGCGCCCCCGGCGCCGACTCCGGTATCTCCGGCGCGAGTTCGGCGAGCATCGCCGCGTAGTCGGCGCCACGAAACTCCGGGGCGAAGACGAGCGCGCGGCAGCCGACGAGCCTGAGCGCAAATTCGAGCTCCGTCGTGCGATACGCCGGATTGATGTTGACGAGGACGAGCCCGGCGCGCGCGGCCGCGAACATCGTGAGCACCCACTCGTTGCGGTTGGGCGCCCAGATGCCGATGCGCTCGCCGGGATTGAGGCCAAGCGCGACGAACCCGCGCGCGAGGTCCTCGACCGCCGCATCGAGCGCGGCGAAGGTGTATCGCGCGCCCTGGTGCGCGGACACGAGCGCGAGGCCATCTGGATTTGCGGTAACCGCGGCTTTGAGGACACCGTCGACCGTTCGAAAGAGCAGCGGGGCGGAACTCGCGCCCGAGACGAAGCTCGGCGCGGGACTCGTGGCGCTCGTGCTCACGGGACCCTCCCGGGATCGCTCGCCGCGCCCTGCGTCGCGCCGTCCACGAGGTCTTCTTCCCAGAACTCGAGCGCGCGCCGCGGCGCGTCGGCGGGACGGGCTTCCTCGCCCCGTCGGAGGTCGACCCGGCGGATCTTCCCGGAGATCGTCTTCGGCAGTTCCCGGAACTCGATGCGGCGGATGCGCTTGAACGGCGGCACCCGCTCGCGCACGTGCGCGAGGATTGAGCGTGCGAGCGCGGCGCACGGCGTCGCGTTCGTGACGATGAATGCCTTCGGAACCGAGAGGCGAAGCGCATCCGGGCTCGGCACGACCGCGGCCTCGGCGACGTCCGCATGCTCGATCAGCACGCTCTCGAGTTCGAACGGGCTGATGCGGTAGTCCGAGGACTTGAACACGTCATCCGAGCGGCCGACGTAGGTGAGATAGCCCTCCTCGTCGCGCTCGGCGACATCGCCCGTGTGGTAGTAGCCCGCGCGCATGACTTCGGCATTCTTGGTCGGATCGTCGAGATACCCGGCCATGAGACCGACCGGCCGCGTGCGCAGGTCGAGGCAGATCTCGCCCGCCTCGGCCGGGGCGCCGTCGGCATCGAGAAGCACCACGGGGTAGCCCGGGAGCGGCCGGCCCATCGAGCCCGGCTTCACGGGTTGGCCGGGGAGATTGCCGACCATGGCCGTCGTCTCCGTCTGCCCGAAGCCGTCGCGGATCGTGAGCGCCCACGCGGACTCGACCGCCTCGATCACCGCGGGGTTCAGGGGCTCGCCCGCGGCCGTGACTTCCCTGAGCGTCACCGGCCAGCGCGCGAGATCTTCCTGGATCAGCATGCGCCACACGGTAGGCGGCGCGCAGAACGTGGTCACCTGGCAGCGCACCAGTTGGTCGAGCAGCCGCGGTGCGCTGAACCGCTCGAACTGGTAGGCGAGCACCGTCGCCTCAGCGTTCCACGGTGCGAAGAGGCACGACCACGCGTGCTTGGCCCAACCGGGCGAACTCAGGTTCAGGTGCACGTCGCCGGGCTTGAGCCCGAGCCAGAGGAGCGTCGTCAGGTGTCCGACCGGATAGCTCGTCTGCGTGTGCAGCACGAGCTTCGGACGGGCGGTTGTTCCGGAGGTGAAATAAAGGAGGAGCGGATCGTCGGCGGCCGTCGGCGTCGCGGCGGCGAACGTCGCGGGGGCGGTGCGACTCAGCGCGTAGTCGACCCAGCCGGCGGGCGCGGCGCCGATCGCGATCCGAAGATCAGGGCCCTCGAGGCCCGCGAAGCGCCCGGTGAGCCCAGGCTCCGTCACGACTGCCTTGACGCGGCCGCGCGTCAGCCGGTCCTCGAGATCGACCGGCGTCAGCAGCGTCGAGGCCGGGATCACGACCGCGCCGAGCTTGATCGCGGCGAGCATGACTTCCCAGAGCGGGACGACGTTGCCGAGCATCACGAGCAGACGGTCGCCGTGACCGACGCCGCGGTCGGCCAGGAAGCGCGCGACCTGGCTCGAGCGGCGTGCGAGTTCGGCGAAACTGAGCTCGAGATCGGGACCCTCGTCGCCGACGACGCGCAGCGCCGGCCGCTCGTTCGCCGCGGCCATCGGGTCGAAGAAGTCGCGGGCCCAGTTAAATGGCGTCGCTTCGGGCCAGCGCAGGGTGCCCGCGCGCGCCGCCGCGCCCGGTGCCAGGAACCGGTCGCGGAGGCTTCGGAACGCGGCGCCGCCGTCCATCGTGAACCCCTGCGCGAAAGCCACCCTCGGGTGGATCATGCCACGCGCACGGGCGCGCCTGGCGCCCGCGGGTCATTTGGCGAGCGGGATGTCCGCGACCGGCACGTGCGCACGCCGCTCATCGAGGATTACGTAGAGCCCGGCGGCAATCACGATCGCGCCACCGAAGAGCACGCGCAGGTGCGGCGGGGTCGCGAAGACGAGCCAGTCGAGGCTGACTCCCCAGACGAGTGCGGTGTACTCGAAGGGCGCGATGGTCGATGCGGGCGCGAGCCTGAACGCCGAGGTGAAGAGGTACTGCGCGATCGCGCCCGTGAGCCCGCAGAAGGCGATCCACGGCCAGTGCTCGACGCGGACCGGCTGCCACGTGGTCCAGCCGATCGCGGCCGAGGCCAGCATCACGAGGATCAGGTGCCAGAGCACGACTGCGAAGTTCGAGTCGGTGCGGCCGATCATGCGCACGGTGATCACATTGGCCGCGTAGCAGATGGCGCTGAAGGTTGCGGCGATGCCGCCGAGCGCGACGAAGCCGCCGCTCGGCTTGAGCGCAATCAAGACGCCGATGAGACCGACGACGATGGCCGCCCAGCGCTGCGCCGGGACCTTCTCGCCAAGCACCGGGCCCGCGAGCGCGGCGACCATCAAGGGCGCGCTCATGTAGATCGCGTACGTATAGCTGAGCGACTGGACCGAGATCGCATAGACGAACGTCCAGAGCACCAGCATGCCGAGCACGGCGCGGAGCAGGTAGAGGTGCGGCCGCTGCATCCTGAGTCCGCGCCAGCCGTTGGTGAACGCAACGGACACGAGCAGGAACGGGATCGAGGCCGCCGCGCGCAGGAACATCACCTCGATCGGCGCATAGGACGCCGCGAGGTGCTTGAGCCCGGCATCGAGCAGCGAGAAGAAGAAGACGCCGCCCAGCATCGTGCCGATTGCTTTGAGGTTGCCGGGTCGCACGCCGATTTGGATCCGTGGGCTCGAAGGGGGAGGCTGGCGCGCGTGCCGGTGAAACGGGATCCGCCAAACGCGCAACGACCGTGGCGCCTTGGGGCGCCGCGGTCGTTCACGTCATTGTCGCACGGGTGGCGGCCCTCGGGCCGCCGGTCGCGGCTCAGCGGGTGCCGATGTCCACGTAGTCGCGCGGCGTCTTGCCGGTGTAGAGCTGGCGCGGGCGGCCGATCTTCATCGCCGGGTCGGAGATCATCTCCTGCCAGTGCGCGACCCAGCCCGCGGTGCGGGCGATCGCGAACATCACCGTGAACATCGAGCGCGGGATGCCAAGCGCGCTGTAGATGATGCCGGAGTAGAAGTCGACGTTCGGGTAGAGCTTGCGCGAGACGAAGTACTCGTCCTTGAGCGCGATCTCCTCGAGGCGCAGAGCAAGCTCGAAGAGGGGGTTGTCCACGCGGCCGAGCTTCTCGAGCACCTGGTGGCAGGTTTCGCGGATGATCTTGGCGCGCGGGTCGAAGTTCTTGTAGACGCGGTGGCCGAAGCCCATCAGGCGCGTGTGGTCCTGCTTGTCCTTGACGCGGGCCAGGAACTTCGGGATCGCATCGGCGGTGCCGATCTCCTCGAGCATCAGGAGCACCGCCTCGTTGGCGCCACCGTGCGCCGGGCCCCAGAGCGCCGCGATGCCGGAGGAGATGGCGGCGTAGGGATTGGCGCCCGTGCTGCCCGCGAGGCGCACCGTCGAGGTGCTGGCATTCTGCTCGTGGTCGGCGTGCAGGATCAGCAGGAGATCGAGCGCCTTCGCGGCGACGGGTTCGACCGCGTAGCGCTCGCACGGCACCGAGAAGAACATGTTGAGCAGGTTCTCGCAGTAGCCAAGGTCGTTCTGCGGGTACATGAACGGCTGGCCGAGCATGTGCTTGTAGGCCGCCGCGGCGATCGTCGGCATCTTCGCGATGATCCGGTGCGCGAAGATCTCGCGGTGCCGGGGGTTATTGATGTCGAGCGAGTCGTGATAGAAGCCCGCCATCGAGGCGACCACGGCCGAGACCTGCGACATCGGGTGCGCGTCGTGGTGGAAGCCGTTGTAGAACCGGAGCAGCGACTCGTTGATCATCGAGTGGCGCGTGATGCTGCGGCTGAATTCTGCGAGCTGCGCCGGGCCCGGCAGCTCGCCGTAGATCAGGAGGTACGCAACCTCGATGAACGTGCTCTTCGCGGCCAGCTGTTCGACCGGGTAGCCGCGGTACAGCAGCACGCCTTTGTCGCCGTCGATGAACGTGATCTTCGACTCGCACGCCGCCGTCGACATGAAGCCCGGATCGAAGGTGAAGAGCCCGTGATCCTTCGCGAGCGGCGCGATGTTGAGGACGTCCGGTCCGATGGTCGGTGACAGCGCCTCGAGCTCGCTGCTTTTACCGGTCGCAACGTTGGTGAGCGTGTACTTCTTGGTCGGCATCGGGGGATTCCGTGATTCCAGTCAGCCTGTCACGCTGCAGCGCAAGAATCAAGGTAACGGCGCAGGCCTCTCGACAGGGCCGATGCGCCGATTGACGCACGCAAAAAAATGCGACGGGCGCGGCGATGCTTGAGCGGATATCAATGGATATCGACACGCCGCCACGATTATTGAGTCGTCGGCCAGTGCCGAG
>CAYNCY010000018.1:0-4951 GCA_964395195.1 uncultured Steroidobacteraceae bacterium | reverse complement strand
GAAGCCGCGCACAAAAGAAAACGCCCGGCAGGGCCGGGCGTTCTTTGGATCGGCGGGCGCTCGCGCCGCCCACGGAGACATCAGGCCGGGCGCGTGCCGCCCTGGGCCGCCGCATAGCGCTTGCGGAACTTGTCGACCCGACCGCCGCTGTCGACGATCTTCTGCTTGCCCGTGTAGAACGGGTGGCAGTTCGAGCAGACTTCGATCTGCAGGTCACTGCCGAGGGTGGATCCGGTCTCGAACGTGTTCCCGCAGCTGCAGGTCACGGTGATCGCTTTGTAGTCGGGATGGGTTCCGGCCTTCATGGCACGCTCTCTAAAATAAGGATCGGGGCGGGGAAAAAGGGGGCGAAGTATAGGGGTCTCGTGATCCCTGCTGCAAGGCAACCATGGGGACGGGCCTCCGCTCAAACAACCCCCCACCTAAAACCCCCGTCCGGCCGGCAGTTTAGGCGCGTGAAAGGTGGCGCGTTCTCAAGAGAGAAGCGTAACGGTCTAAGGCTGCTTGGGGCGTAGGCCTTATCCACAATTCCTGTGGATAACTGTGTGGATGACTGCTCATCGCATCGCCACATGACCGCAAAAAATGCGTTTCATGTCGTTTTGGTTAAAAAGTAAACACCCCAAAGATCCTTTCAGAATCAATTAGTTAATATGTGTCTCCTGACGTAACGAGTCAGGAAACGTGTGTTAGTCCACACTTTTCGGGAGACCGGGCCCCGTTGTGTACAAGTCTGGCCGCGCTTGTAGGCCCGCGCAACATAACGAGGCGGATGTCAAGCCTTTTTCACGGATGATTCTGCCCGGTTCAGACCCCGAATCGGGCGGCGGGCGACGGGCGCGCCAGCTCCCGATCGTCCGGCAGGAACATCGCCTGCAAGTCATTGAGAAAGCGACGCCCGAGGGCGGTTGGCGCCCAGCCGCGGGCGGTCGGGGTGAGGAGCTGGCGTGCCTCGGCCCTGGCGAGCAGGGCCTCGCACGCCAGGATCGGCAGGCCCGTCCGTCCCTCGAACTCCTCGTTCTCGAACCCGGCGGTGAGCCGAAGCGCATTCAGCATGAACTCGAAGGGTCGTTCGCGCGTTGGGACCTCGGCGAGCGTACGCGGCGAGGTCCCGAGGCGCGCGCGCTCCAGGTACTCGCGCGGCTGCTTCGTCTTCACGGTCCTGACGAGGGTGCCCGCGATCGCGTCCGTGACCTTGCCGTGCGCGCCCGCACCGATGCCGAGGTAGTCGCCGAACTGCCAGTAGTTGAGGTTGTGGCGACACTCCGCGCCGGGGCGGGACCACGCGGAGATCTCGTACTGGCGGAAGCCCGCGGCCTCCAGGCGCGCACGCGTCGTCGCCTCGATCGCCTGCGAGACCTCCTCGTCCGGCAGCACCGGCGGGCGCTCGTGGAACACGGTGCCGGGTTCGAGCGCGAGCTGGTAGTGCGACAGATGCGGCGGCCCGAGGGCCACGGCGCGGTCGATGTCATCGTTCGCGCCCTCCACCGTCTGCTCGGGGAGCGCGTACATCACATCGAGGTTGTAGTTGGCGAACCCGCCCTCGAGAAGCTCATGCACCGCGCGAGCCGTGTCCTCGGCGCCGTGGATCCGGCCCAGCACGGCGAGCTGGCGGGCGTTGAAGCTCTGCGCACCGAGCGAGATCCGCGTGACGCCGGCCTCGCGGTAGCCGCCGAAGCGCCCGTGCTCGATCGTGCCCGGGTTCGCCTCGAGCGTGACCTCCGCGTTCGCCTCGAGCGCAAGGCGCTCGCGAACGCCAGCGAGCAGCGCCGCGATGCTCTCGGCAGCGAAGAGGCTCGGCGTCCCGCCGCCGATGAACACCGTCGCGACCGGACGCCCGGGCACGAGGGTGAGATCCAGATCGAGATCGGCGAGGAGCGCCGCGACGTAGGCGGCTTCGGGCAGTGCGCCCTTGTGAACGTGCGAGTTGAAGTCGCAGTACGGGCACTTGCGCACGCACCACGGCAGGTGGATGTAGAGGCCGAGCGGCGGCGCGACGAGTGCGCTCACGGCGCCGTGAGCCGCATGCGCAGTTGCGCGAGCGCGAGCGCCCGGTGCGAGACGCGATTCTTCCCGTCCGCCTCGAGTTCCGCCGCGGTCAGCGCGCCCGTGCCGACGAGAAAGAGCGGATCGTAGCCAAAGCCTCCCTGCCCGCGCGGCGCGCGCGCGATCCGGCCCTCCCAGGCGCCGCTGACGATGAGCGGATGCGGGTCATCGGCGCCCGCAACGAACGCAATCGCGCAGCGGTAGCGCGCCGTGCGCGGTTCGGCGACGTCCTCGAGTTCCGCTAGCAGCCGCGCGTTGTTGTCCTCATCGGTCGCCGACTCGCCCGCGTAGCGGGCGGAGTAGACGCCCGGCCGGCCATCGAGCGCGTCGACCTCGAGGCCGGAGTCGTCCGCGAGCGCCGGCAGGCGCGCGTGGGTCGCCGCGTGACGGGCCTTCAGGAGCGCGTTGCCCTCGAAGGTCGTCTCGGTCTCGGCGGGTGAGGGGATGCCGAGCGCGGTCTGTGGAATGAGCTCGCCGGCAATGCCGGCGAGCAGGCTCTCGAGTTCGCGCAGCTTCCCGCGGTTGGCGGTCGCGACCACGAGCCGCGGCAGGAAGACGGCCACGGCTAGTCGCCGGCGTCGAGCGCCTGGCGCTGCAGCGCGATCAGCCGGGTGATGCCGGTGGAGGCGAGGTTCAGGAGCTCATCGAGCTCGTTGCGGCGGAACGCGTGGCCTTCGGCCGTGCCCTGCACCTCGACGAAGGCGCCGCCGCCGTTCATCACGACGTTCATGTCGGTCTCGGCCTCGGAGTCTTCGGCGTAGTCGAGGTCGAGCACCGGAGCGCCGCCGACGATGCCGACCGAGACCGCGGCCACCTGGCCGTGCAGCGGGCTCTGCGCGAGGTCGCGGCGCTTCATCAGCGTCGTCACGGCATCGGCGAGCGCGACGTAGCTGCCGGTGATGGCGGCGGTGCGCGTGCCGCCGTCGGCCTGCAGCACGTCGCAGTCGAGCGTGATCGTGCGCTCGCCCAGCGCCTTCATGTCGACGACGGCCCGGAGGCTCCGGCCGATCAGCCGCTGGATTTCCTGGGTGCGGCCGCTCTGCTTGCCCTTCGCCGCCTCGCGGGGGCTCCGGCTGTGGGTGGCGCGCGGCAGCATGCCGTACTCGGCGGTGATCCAGCCTTGACCCGTGTTCCTGAGGAAATGCGGCACTCCGTTCTCGATGGTCGCCGTGCACAGGACACGCGTGTCACCGAAGGAGACGAGCACGGAGCCTTCGGCGTGGCGCGTGAAACGGCGCGCGAAGGACACCTCGCGCAGTTGATCGGGGGTTCGGCCGCTGGGGCGCATCGGGTCTCCGCTTTGAATTCAGGCCAGCCAGCGGAGCACGGCGGCCGAGGTGTTGTCGCTGTGCGGTGCAGAGGCCTGCACCGCGCGTGCGCAGGTTTCGGCGAGTATCTCGCGCAGGTTCGCGGACGAGCGCCATGGCGCCCCGACCTCCGAGTCCCGCAGGTTCGCCCAGAGCCCGTCGGTGCAGGTCAAGAGCACGTCGCCGCGCTTGAGCGCCTGGCGGCGGCCGATCGTCATCTCGGTCAGCATCGGATCGCCGCCGACGCAGCACTCGACGAAGTTGCGCATCGGATGGCCGTGCGCCTCGGCCTCGGTGATGAGCCCGTCGCGCAGCAGCTGCTCGACGTGGCTGTGGTCGCGCGTGCGCGCGATGACCTCGCCGTTCCTGATCTGGTAGACGCGGCTGTCGCCGACGTGCCCCCACCAGGCGGAGCCCTCCTGCACGAGCGAGACCGCGCACGTCGCACGTGGCCGCTGGTCGAGCGGCAGGCCCGTGCCGAGCGCGACCACGTCGTCGTGCGCCTTGCCGAGCGCGAGGTGCAGGAAGCCGAGCGGATCAAAGAGCGGGTGGACCTGTTGCCAGAAGCTCGCGGTCAGGGAGGTCAGCGCCGTTTCTGCCGCCTTCGCGCCATTACTGTGGCCGCCCATGCCATCGACGGCGATCACCAACGCGGCATGCTCGCCGGCGGCCACGCCGACGCGATCCTGATTGTCCTCGCGGTGACCGACGAGGCTCAGGTCCGCGTATTCGATTTGCAAGGCCCGTTTCCCCGCCCCGGGTCCGTGCCGGGGCTGCTAAAGTGTGGCTCGGTTTCATACTACACGGCCCACGATGATCCGCAGCATGACAGGCTTCGCGCGCCGCGAACACGCGGACGCAGGCGGAACACTCGCGTGGGAGCTGAGGACGGTCAACCACCGGTACCTCGAGCTCAGTCTGCGACTTCCGGACGACTTCCGCTCGCTGGAATCGGAGTTCCGGGCGACGATCAGCGCCGCGGTGCGCCGCGGCAAGCTGGACGCGACGCTGCAGTACCGTGCCCCCCAGGGCGCCGCGGCGTCGCTCGAAATCGACGGGCCGTTCCTTGACGAGTTGATCGAAAGGGCACAGGAAGTCACCCGCCGTGCGACCGCGCACCGCGGCACGCTCGTATCGCCATCGCCGCTCGACCTGATGCGCTGGCCGGGCGTGCTCAAGGAACCCGAGCGCGACCGCACCCCGCTCCTCGGTGTGGCGACGGCGACGCTGAAGGACGCGCTCAAGGACCTGACCACGAGCCGTGTCAGCGAGGGCGGCCGGATCGCGACGATGCTCTCGAGTCGCTGCCAGCAGCTCGAGACGATTGTTGCGGGCATCCGCGCGCGCCAGCCCGACGTGCGCGCGCGCATCCGCGCGCGGCTCGAGGAACGCCTCGGCCAGCTGACGCTGCCGGCGGAACCCAACCGCGAGCGTTTCGAGCAGGAGCTCGCGCTCGCGCTCTCGCGCATGGACGTCGACGAGGAACTCGACCGGCTGACGAGCCACGTGGCGGAAACCGCCAAGGCGCTCGACGGGGATGAGCCGGCGGGGCGCCGGCGCCACGGGAGAAAAAACGAGTTAAAAACCCGCACCAACAA
>CAYNCY010000017.1:3729-18173 GCA_964395195.1 uncultured Steroidobacteraceae bacterium | reverse complement strand
TGCGCAGGGCTGATCGGCTGGCGATCGCTCGGCATTGCCGGCGACGGCAAGCACCTGGGACTCTATGGGTTCGGCGCTGCTGCCCATATCCTGGCACAGGTGGCCAAGTGGCAGGGCCGTACGACCTATGCGTTTACACGCCCCGGAGACTTCGTAACCCAGGCCTTTGCGCGCAGCCTGGGGGTGACCTGGGCGGGGGGATCCGATCAGGCACCCCCGGAACCGCTCGACGCCGCGATCATTTTCGCAGCGGTCGGCGACCTCGTGCCCGTGGCGTTGAAAGCAGTCCGCAAAGGTGGCCGGGTGGTGTGTGCAGGCATCCACATGAGCGGCATTCCAGGATTTTCCTACGACTTGCTGTGGGAGGAGCGGCAGCTGCTGTCGGTGGCCAACCTCACTCGCCAGGACGGCCTGGAGTTCCTGCGCCTGGCGCCGCAGATGGGCATCGTCACACATACCACCCGTTACCCCTTGCACCAGGCCAATGAGGCTCTGGCGGACCTGCGAGCGGGGAGATTCGAAGGGGCCGCCGTCCTGCTGCCCTGAGGACCGCCCGCGTCCAGGATTTAAGTGCGAGTCCCACCGGATGCGAAATGCGCTTTGACCTTCGCGACAATCTGGCGATCGGTCATCTTGTCTTCGGTCTCGACGGCCACAACGCGCCGGTCGTGGTCGTGCTTGATTAACCTCGAGTGCAGTTCGCCCTTCGCCTCTCCGGGTCCAAACACCAGTAGCTCTCCGTAGTCACGTAGCGCCGATATGACGGCGTCGTAATAGGAGTTGAGTTCACCCGTCAGCGCGCGTTGCCGCCGGTCGTCCGCCGGTACCTGACGCGCTTCGTAGGCACCTTTCATTGGAGAGTCGCCGCCGCGCTCCGGATGTTTCTCGACGTTCGAGAGGATGACTTGGGTCGTTTCGCCCGCCGCCGTCAGACCGACGATCTGCGCCCTGCGGTGATCGATCCAGACACCGGCGTTCTTACTTGTCAGAGTCGGTGCGGTCTTCTTCATCGCGTTCAAATTCCTCTGGAAGTTCCGTGTCGTCCCGCGTTTCGCGCTCGCGGGCTTCGTTTTCGCCTTCATGCTCGTCTTCCGGCTCATCGTCGTCATCCACCGTGCCGGTTGACGGCCTAGGAGCGGGAAACGTCGAGGGCACGGTGACCGGCATCTCGGAAGGGCCTGTGAACACCCTGCTCTTGCGCTCAGCGCCCACCGCGTCGTCTTGCGCGGATCCGGATATCACCACGTTGATTGCTCCTAAAATGGCGGCTGTCCGCGCGGACGTGTGCCGCGACTGAATCGGGGGCGGGAATCATAGGGTATTCCGAATCACGCCCGCGCTCGGTGCGCTGTAGTACAGACACCGGAGTGTCGGGACACGTACTGTTCGAGGCCACATGGGTGTCGGCATCGCAGTTGAAGCCACGGGATCGCGTGCCCTCATCGACCCGGGCGAAGCGAAACCCGTTGGCCGCGGCCCGACGCACGGTCGCCGCATCTTCGGATCGCACGCGCCAAGGCTTCAAGGTCATTGACATGCGAAGAGTTGGAGGGAGTGGGTCAAGTCTGCACTATCGAGTACAGGGCATGGGTGAGCCCGTGCTGCTCCTTCACGGACTCGGCTCCAGCGGGGCGGACTGGGCCTTCCAGGTGTCCGCGCTTGAGGGCGGCTTTCGCGTCATCGTGCCCGACCTGCCGGGATGCGGGAGCAGCCAGCGGGCCAGCAGGGGCTGCGCCATTGACAGTTTCGCCGATAGCCTGTGGTCATTGGTCGATGAGCTCGACGAGCCTCGAGTCAACATCGTCGGATACTCGCTGGGCGGAGCGGTCGCTCTGGAGATGGCGCTGCAGCGGCCGCACGCGGTCCCGCGGCTTGCCTTGATCAATAGCCTCGCGACCTATCGGGTTGACCACTGGCGAAAGTGGTACGAGGCCCGCGTTCCTGCCGCGCTGGTTCGCATGCTGGGCATGCGCAGGATGGCACGGCTGATGGCAGGCCGCGCCTTCCCGGAACCCTGGCAGCAACAATTTCGTGACCGGGCAGTGGCCGTAGTCGGCGCGGTCCCTGCGGCCTCGTACCTTGCCATGGCGACAGCCCTCGAGCGCTGGAGCGCCACCGACCGACTGCACCAATTACGCAGCCACGTTCTCCTAATCGCGGCCGAGCATGATTTCACCCCGCTGCCGGAAAAGCGTGCCCTCGCTGCACGGATCGGGGCACAGCTGGTGGTGGTGCGGGACTCGCGCCACGGCACGCCATTTGACTCCATAGCGCTGACCAACGCATGTCTCGTGGCCCATCTGAACGACCAGCCCTTACCCGCGCGCGACACCTGGGTTCGCGACCAGCTCGCGAATGCGCCGGCTTGGCTTCTGGCCGCCGGTATCGCTGAAAAACACGCCGCCAGCGGAACGGGCTGAACGGACCCTCGCTGGCTTTTGCGGGCGCGGGTATCCAATGGCTGGCCTTTTCAGCGAATCGCACGGCAAGCGCAGGCGCTAGCGTTCGACTTCTCCGCGTGCACGCCCACATGGGTCGGCTTGGCCCGTGGCGCCTTGCCATGGGTCCGGTAGAGCTAACGCTTGTTCAGCTGCGGCTCAGGGCCGCCCGGCGATCGTTCACGTGCGATACCGTAAGTCAGGGTCAGTGCGCGCTTGCAGGCCTGCTTCCAGACGACCGGCAACCGTCACGCTCAAACTTGGGTAGTCCGTGTAGCCGGCTGCGCCACCTCCATACAGCGTGGCGATATTGACAGCTGCAAATGGCGCATTCAGACGGAGCCTATCGACCAGATCCGGGTTGCTGATGAAGGGTCTGCCGAACGCGACCATATCGGCCGCCCCGCAGGCGAGGGCATCAATGGCCATAGCGCGCGTGTAGCCGTTGTTGACGATCCAGGTGCCGTGCACATTGCCAGTCTTGAATCGGTCGCGCAGTGCCAGATAGTCAAAAGGCGCCACATCGCGCGCGCCGCCGGTCGCGCCTTCAATGACGTGGATGTAGGCCAGCTTCAGTGGCGCGAGCTTTTCCATCAACAAGTTGAAAAGGCCCTGCGCGTCGCTGTCCTGTCCCGCGTCGTTGACCGGAGTCACCGGCGACAGCCGCAGTCCCGTGCGCCCGGACCCGACTTCCGCGGCGATCGCCGTCATCACTTCCACGGCCAGCCGAACGCGATTCTCCTTGGAGCCACCGTACGCGTCGGTGCGGTCATTGATGCTGTCGCGCAGGAACTGCTCGAGCAGGTAGCCGTTGGCCCCGTGCACCTCGACGCCGTCACAACCGGCGTCCACGGCGTTGCGTGCTGCGCGGCGGAAGTCGCTCACGATCCCCGGCAGTTCATCCAACCGCAGCGATCGTGGAGCCGAGACGTCTTCAAAGCCATTGGCAGTGAAAGTCTTGGCATTTGCGCGGCGGGCCGTGCTTGAGACGGGTTGCACCCCGTCGGGCTGCAAAGAAGTGTGGGAGATTCGCCCCACATGCCACAACTGCATCACGAGCCTACCCCCCCTTTCGTGCACTGCCTTGGCAATCGAGCTCCAACCGTTGACCTGGACGGCGCTGTAAATCCCTGGCGTGTCCAGATAGCCCTGACCCGCCGGTGAGATCTGCGTGGCCTCCGTTACGATGATTCCCGCGCTCGCGCGCTGCCCGTAATAGGTTGTCATCATGGACGTAGGCACCTGACCCGGGCCGGCGCGATTGCGGGTCAGCGGTGCCATCACAATGCGATTGGTGGATTCAATTTGTCCGACTCGAATCGGATCGAACAGTGTCGTCATGCGGAGGGGCTCGCCTGGTGGCCAGTTGTGTTCGGTTCGACACTGCCCTCCGCCATTACGGCGTGTCGGTGCGCAGGCGAACCAAGGACGACTCCGAAGTCCCGCACTGGCCGCTGCCCCTGAGCCGAATTGATGACCTGCGCGTGCCAGCGCACAGACCCGGCATATGCCGCGGACTACTGTTCCCTAGACAAGAATCATGCCCGCACGCTCGCGAGGCGCGAAATCTGAAATCGAGCGTCCTCAATGACCACGTCGACGACCGAGACGGTAGCGAGGGACGGTGAGCGCACCACTCTCCACTGTCGCACACCTCCCGCCACGCGAAAGCGCACGACCGTCACTGAGTCGGGAGTCCGAGTGAGTGTGAAGCGGACGCTCCACGTCTGCACCGCTTTGTGCAACCACGGCAACACCGTTCGGCTTCCGTAGCCCGAATGCCCGCGCGCTCCATCCCGGAACGCAGCATGGCCACGGTCCCGCCGCCATCCTCCCAGGCTCACGCCGGTAACGGACTCCACGTAACCGGACTCGGGGCTCCGAGCGGCGCGGAGGTCCCGCCAGAACGCACACCCGCGCGCCGCGGCCAGTACACCTGCCCGATGCATCCCCAGGTCGTCCGTGACGGGGCCGGCCCCTGCCCGCTGTGCGGAATGGCCCTTGAGCCCGTGCTTGTTACCACCGGGTCAGGCGAGATCCCTGAACTGATCGAAATGCGCCGTCGATTCTGGATTTGCGCGCTGCTGTCGCTACCGCTACTCCTCTATACGATGGTTGGGATGGCTGGCGTGTCCGGCCTGCCCTGGGGTGTACGGACATCGTCGTGGGCGCAGCTCGTGGTCGCGACTCCCGTCGTGCTGTGGGGCGGCTGGCCGTTTCTTGTCCGGGGCGTACGCTCGATCACGAACCGCAGCCTCAACATGTTCACGTTGATCGGGCTGGGAACGACCGTCGCGTACCTCTACAGCGTGGTAGCCGTCTTTATTCCCGCGACGTTCCCGCCGTCCTTTCGCGGCCCGGCGGGTGAGGTGGATCTCTACTTTGAGGCGGCCGCGATCATCGTCACGCTGGTCCTGCTCGGCCAATGGCTGGAGCTTCGGGCCCGCAGCCAGACGGGCCACGCGCTGCGGAGCCTCCTGGATCTGGCGCCCGCCCACGCGCGTCGCGTGACGTCGAACGGTCCGGATGAGGAGGTGGCTCTTGACTCGGTGATCGTCGGCGATCACCTCCGCGTCCGGCCCGGCGAGCGAGTGCCGGTCGACGGCACTCTGACCGAAGGCGCGAGCGCCGTCGATGAGTCAATGGTGACGGGGGAGTCGATTCCAGTCGAGAAGCACGCGAGCGATCGAGTGATCGGGGCGACGCTGAACGGCCAGGGTTCGTTTGTGATGCGCGCGGACCGGGTGGGCTCCGATACGCTGCTGTCGCGTATCGTTCATCTCGTGGCCGCCGCGCAGCGCACGCGCGCCCCGATCCAGGGTTTGGCCGACCGAGTCGCCGCCTGGTTCGTGCCGGCAGTCATCGCCGTCGCACTCGTGGCCGCCGGCGTCTGGGGCCTGTGGGGTCCCGAGCCACGCGCGGCTCACGCCGTTGTAGTCGCCGTAGCCGTGCTCATCATCGCGTGCCCCTGCGCTCTTGGGCTCGCGACACCAATGTCGATCATGGTCGCCATGGGGCGCGGCGCCGGATTCGGCGTGCTCTTTCGGAATGCCGAAGCCATCGAGGAGCTCCGCCAGGTCGATACACTCGTTCTCGACAAGACCGGCACCCTTACCGAGGGCCGCCCGAAAGTCGCCCGCGTGGTGCCGGCCACGGGCCAGAGCGAAGATCGCGTCCTGGCGCTGGCGGCGACACTAGAGGTCGGGAGCGAACACCCGCTCGCGAGTGCCATCGTCGCGGCGGCTAAGGAACGACAACTCCCGGTCGGCGTCGCGCAGAAGTTCGAGGCGCGGATCGGTCTCGGAGTGGTCGGAATCGTCGATGGCGTACGCGCTGCGCTCGGCAATAGTGCACTCATGAGCGCATCGGACATCGCGACCGATGGGCTCGCCGACACGGCCGAAGCCATGCGGAAGGACGGCCAGACGGTGATGTTTCTCGCCGCCGCCAATCAGCTCCTCGGAGTAATTGGTGTGGCTGATCCCGTCAAGGGCACCTCCCAGGAGGCGATACGCGCGCTTCACGCGGAGGGTGTGCGGATCATCATGCTGACGGGGGACAACCGCACGACCGCCGAAGCCGTCGCCGCACGTCTCGGCATTGACGAGGTGATAGCCGGGGTGCTACCGGAACAGAAGATCGACGCCATCCGGCGACTGCAGGCGGAAGGCCGGTTCGTGGCGATGGCCGGTGACGGCATCAACGACGCGCCCGCTCTCTCACTGGCACGCGTCGGGATCGCGATGGGCACGGGCACCGACGTTGCAATGGAAAGTGCAGGCGTGACCCTGGTCAAGGGAGATCTCCGCGGCATCGTCCGGGCGAGGCGGCTCAGTCGCCTCACGATCGGGAACATCAAGCAGAACCTCATCCTCGCGTTCGTATACAACGCGGCAGGCATACCCATTGCCGCCGGTGTCCTATATCCGCTGTTCGGCTGGTTGCTTAGCCCGATGGTTGCGGCCGGCGCAATGGCGCTGAGTTCCATCTCCGTCGTCGGCAACGCCTTGCGTCTGCGGACACTGCGGCTCTAGCAAGCCCAAGATCGCTTATGAACGCCGACGCAAGCTTGAACACGGCCCGTTTCCGACACTTTGGTTGCCGAGCCGGCCACGATCACCTGATAAACGATCCTGACGCGAACCGACGGCCCTCGGGCGCGCATGATTCGTCACATTCAGCTGCGATGCACAAGTCGATACGGACTCAGGCAGCCTGCAACGGTCTCCGGTGCTTGAGTTCTGGAAACTCCTGGACTCGCGCACTTGTTCGGGCGCCCGCCTGCGTCACGTCGCAGGGCCTATCCGAACCCAAGGACACAGAGGCCTGCCACTCGACATCGCCTCGATCAGTTCAACGCGGGCACGCCCTGTGACGCAGAATGGCGAGGGTAGCTAACATCGCTATTGCAGATCTCTGCCGTTCTCTAACGGTCCGGAATGTTGTCGCGCTTCAGGGTCGCCAACTCCGCAATACGGCGTTTCCAGGTTTCCGGCGTCTGTGGCTTGACGAAAAGCGTTGTGACGCCCAGCTTCGCATCCTTGATCGCCACTTCGATCCGGCTGACGCAGGCCTCTATCTGCTGCGTGTTGAGTTCATCATGGAACTCCGCGCTCAGTGCCGCTAGTACTTGGTTCGGCCCCATCTGCACGGTCAACACACCGTTGGCGAGATGAATATCCCGATCCTCGGTCGCGATCCGAAGAATTGCCTCCCGGACGAACGGCAGTGCCGCCTCCCCGATCAACAGACCCTTGGTTTCTCGCGCGAGAAGCACCGAGGACACCGCCAACACCAATCCGATTCCGATGGATGCAACTCCGTCGTATCGCGGTTGGTGGAATATCAGCGCACATGAAATGCCAATCGCCGCAATCACCAGGCCAATCAGAGCTGCACTGTCCTCAAACAGTGCGATGAATGTTGTGGGGTCCTTACTGGCCCGGAACGCACCCACGTAGCCCAGGGTGCCTTTGCTCGCGCGGAATGCCTTGAATCCCACCCACCATGACGCCGCTTCGCACATGAATGCGGCGACCAGCACCGCGTAGTTGAGCAGCGGTCGCTCCATCGGAATGGGATGGCGAAAGTGGTCAACCCCCTCAAAGAGAGTTACTCCGGCGCCAAGCGCCATTACCAGGAGTGCAACGATAAAGCTCCAGAAGTAGAGTTCGCGACCATACCCAAGCGGATGGGCAGTGTCCGGCCGCTTGTCGGCTCGCCTCAACCCATAGAGCATCAGCAGCTCGTTGATTGTATCGACCAGAGAGTGCACCGCCTCGCTGAGCATCGCCGAGCTGCCAGTCAGCGCAGCGGCCAGAACTTTGATCAGAGCAATCGCCAGATTGCTGGCCAGAGCGGCGTATACCACGGTCCGCGGTGCACTCGTGCGTGATACGGAGGGTGGCTCGAGCGCAGGCGGACGCGAGGACCCTGAGTCCTCGCCGCCATGCTTGGCACCATGGACTGGCTGTCCGCTTTTTCCGCTGGCGTTCATCGTCCATCCAGTTACCGTCTAGGTTGCGCGGCCTTGAGCGACGTGAACCCGGCCGGAATGGGGTACGCGTTAGAGTCTTCGTCCCCCGCCTGCGCACCGGACGAACGTAGCAGACAGCCTACTGCGCGATCTCGGACTTCCAGTACCGGGTGTTGCAAGCGCAGCCTGCGGAGTCTGTCGTTCTACAGGTCACCACGTACCATGCCACGCGGGAAGTCGGAACCCGCTCGTCAACGCGACTAAAGCGTGAGCGAATAAATCGCCTGATGCGGATCGTCGGGATCTCCATGTGCGCTCATGTGCAGGTCCTTGGCGAGAGCCCGCATTGACTCATTGTCAGAGAGCTCGATCGAATACAGCTGTTTCACTCCGTGTGACTGAGCGTAGTCGATCAGCTGCTTCATCAGCATCGTACCTAGCCCCTTATGCTGCCACTCGTCGGCGACCGTGACCGCAATCTCACGCACGTCGGCATGAGAACTCGGTGCGTATCGGCTCACGCCAATCTCTGTCTCCCGCCCATCACGACGGACCGTTGCGACGAATGCCATCGTGGTCCGACCATCGACGTTGCACAGGCGCAATACTTCTGCCGGCGGCAATTCGTTGACTCCGCCGAAGAACCGGTAGTGCTTCGTTTGTGGGGACAGGCGACGGATAAAGTTTGCTTCCAGCTCCGCGTCGGCGAGTCTCATCGGTCGAACGGTGACGACCTCTCCATCAACCATCGCGCAGGTTTCAATTGTCATGGCTGCCGAACCCTCCTACCCTTGGCTGCGGGCCAGTTCGTGTCCCTTAGATGCCCGCGTAGTGCGCGCGACAATACGTATAGTCCGCGCGCGGCGACTTGCAAGTCAGCGGTGGTGTTTGAGCTCAGCACGCATTGCACAGGGCCTCGCACACGGTCAGTCGGTCTCGCGGCCACGGTGAACGCCCCCCGGTCGGCCCACTTTTGTCGGCGCGGGCGCACTTGCGAGCGTGATCGCGAACCCCTGTGGTTCGGCAATACTCACTATTCTTCCCTCGGATCGTCCGTGCGGTACCGCACGCGACAGCGTGCAGACACGTGGGTCGGGGCGAGCGCCGTCAGAAAGCGACTGATCCCGTCGAGCGCGAGGCTCCGATGGACCGCCGAAGTCACCCGCCGGTGTCGCACGCGCAGTCGCGGTCGAAATAGTGATCGCGGGTGCGGGAAGACGGGCACGCGCCGTCGTGACGTCCTCGGATCCGCAGAGTGCCCTAGACGCACCGCAATTGGTGTCCGAAGTCGACTAGTAGCCGACGATGGGCCTCGAGTACAAATCGAGGACGACGGCCACGTACAACCAGCCCTGTCCAGTCCCAATGTAAGTGACGTCCGCGACCCAGCGTTGGTTCGGTGCCGTCGCCTTGAACTGCCGGTCCAAGAGGCTCGGCGCGATCGAGGCCTCCGGCCGCACGCCGAGATCCGACGGCAGTCGACGGCGCTTACGACGTGCCTGCAGCTGCGCCACGCGCATCAGGCGAGCCACGCGATGCCGACCGCACTCGAAGCCCCAGGCGCGCAGGTCGTGCCATACGCGCGGACTGCCGTAGGTTCGATCGCTCTGCTCGAAGCTCGTGCGGATCTGAACCAGCGGCCGGTCGCTTTCGTGCCAACGGCGACTCCGTGGCCGTCTGAGCCACTCGTAGAAACGGTCTCGCGAGACACCGAGGGCCGCGCACTTCTCCCGCGTTCGTCGCACCCCTCGGTTCTTCGCGATGAACTCGAACCTCACCGAGGTTCCTCCGCCAAGAAGGTTATGGCTTTTTTTTGATATCGCGCTCCGCTCTCGTCTTGGCGAGCTCACGCCGAAGCCGAGACACCTTTGCATCATCAGGCCGCTGCTTCCCTCGGCTGGGGAACGCCGCAGCCCCGTTCGCCGCCGCATGTGCGACCCTCTTCCGAAGCACGTGTACATGCGAGCCCAAATCCCTCGACGCCTGGCTCACCGTCATCCCGCGTTCGCGCACCAGCTTGACCGCTTCGTGTTTGAACCCGGGCGTATAAGACCGCCTTCCCATCTGACACCTCCGGAAGCACCATCGTACCTAACCTCAGTGTCCGGAGACTCAGGGGAAGCCCAGTCGGCGACGTCCCGAACGGCCACGAAGGGGATTTCGTGGACGGAGAGGAATCAGCCCAGAAATCCGAACACTTTGAGGTGCACGAGCAGTGCGACGCGCGTCGGCCCAAACCGCGCGACTGCGGTCGCCCGGTCCCGTTCGTCAGAAGTGGGAGTAGATATTCGGGCGAGCTCGGTGTCCGTCAGCGGTACAGAAAGCTTGGGGCAAACCAGCCTCGACCCAGTGTCTGCGTCGATCATGCCCCTCGCCCTCCCCAAATAAGGAGCGGCGACGCAGCCAGCCCGTCAGACTAGCAATTCGTATTTAACATAACGCACCCAATGTCCTAGAATTCGACGAATCTCTCCATGAGGCCGAGACGCTTCAGAAGCTCCCGTCTGAGCCTTTCACCAAGCACTCGTTAGTCTGCCGGCGCCGCCCTCGCCGGCCGCAGGGCAGCGCGGCCGTAGAATTGACGCATCGCGGCCAACGTGGCGCAATGAGGCTCGCTCAATGCGGGAAACCTGATGCCTGCGAACTCCCGCCTCGGTCGACAGCTTGAGGAAGCACTGTCCGCGCTGCGGACGGCCGGTCTTCCCGTTGCGCTAATCGGTGGCCTCGCACTAGCGCCCCACAACGTCGTACGCGCAACCCAGGATATCGATCTCTTGGCAGACGGCGACAATGCCGATGCCATCGACACAGTGATTGGCGCCTTGGGATACAAGTCAATCTACCGCAGCGACGACGCTGCCAACTTCCTGCGCGGCGATGAGCGCATCGACTTCATCTTCGCCAGGCGTCCGATCGCGCGCCGTCTCCTCGCGGGAGCCGCCCATCTCGAAACGTCCTTGGGAAGTGTCCCGGTCGTCAGCAAGGAAGGCTTGATAGGCTTCAAGCTCCAGGGGCTCGCCAACGATGTCAGGCGCACGCAGGATGCCGAGGACATCCGTGCGCTGCTGCGTGCGAACCAAGGTGCGATGAACATGACGGAGGTCCGAGAGTACTTCAAGCTATTCGGGCGCGAGGCCGACCTCAACCATTGGTTGCATGAACTTGCTGCCCCATCCGATCAGTAACAACGTCCAGGGCCCGTTCGCACGGGAGGGCGGCCAATCAGGCCCTCCGCCAACCCCTGGAGAGGCATTTGGTGCACTGGACGACCTCATGGCCGTCGTCGAAGCCCTGTGCCCGAAATGGCCCCCGCGCCCGCCCACTTCTTCGAAGAGCCGCTATGTGTTGTGAACCCCACATCGACGGCCTTCGACATAAGGAATTGTCGGCACCGCAGGTGTTGAGCCGAACGGAGTTAGCGTTGGCGGCGTCAGGGGAAGCAGGCAATTGCGTCAATGACACAATTGAATGAATACTCCGTCGGACTTCGAGTCGTTCAGGCCTTGCGCCCGGTTCCAAGTGACGCCGCCAAACACCTTGTTTCGTAGGTGCACCGTAGAGCGCATGTCCTAAAGGCCCATACCGGCATCCGATCACTCAATCAGTAGTTCTTCCTGGTGCCACTTCAATCCCTGACGCTATTACGGCGAAGTCCCGCTCACGATGTGCTTCTTTCCTGGCTCGAGCTCCGTTGGTTCGTTGGTTCGTTGGTTCGTTGGTTCGTTGGAATCGTAACTGCTTGGGCCATTCGAACTATTTGCAGACCACGCACTGATGCCATTGAGCCGAGATTTGAGCCGATAAAGCGAAACTCAGACCGGCTCAGCCGACCGACGGTACGGTGCGGCTGCACTATTAGGTCGCTCCGCGTGTGACAATCAGATGGCTGCGGGCGAACAGTCGTAGTGATCTTGTTTTTTTTCTATCCGGGGGTCCGGCGGCGGCTAAATCGCGGTAAATCCTGCCTTTTGCCAGCTGATGGTCAAAACTAGGGAATAATCCTTGCCAGACAGGCTGAGCGTTGACTTTGGAACGCCGCGGCAGAACAAGCTGCTCGCCGCCCTCTCGGCACGCGATTTGGAGCGGTTGCTACCGAACCTTCAGCCAGTCTGCCTGGAGCCCGGCGAAGTGATATACGAGTCCGGTGCCGATCTCGAGGCCGTTTACTTTCCGACGACGGCAATCGTCTCTCTAATGTATGTCCTGGTGGACGGGTCGTCCGCCGAGATAGCGCTGGTCGGCAATGACGGGCTCGTCGGAGTTGCCTTGTTTATGGGCGGGGCTTCCACTCCGGGCAGGGCCGTTGTGCAGAGTTCCGGGTGGGTGTTCCGACTCAAGGCGCAGGACCTGATCGCTGAGTTCGAGCGCGCGGGCGCGATGCAACACCTGCTGTTGCGCTACACGCAGGCCCTCATTACGCAAATGGCGCAGACGGCAGTCTGCAATCGTCACCACTCCATCGACCAACAACTGTGCAGGTGGCTGCTGATGACCCTCGACCGGTCGCCGTCGAATGAGATCGCGATCACGCAGGAACTGATTGCAAACATGCTTGGTGTCCGGCGCGAAGGTGTGACAGCAGCGGTCGGCACGTTGGAAGATGCCGGTCACATCCGCCATCGCCGCGGCCACATCACAGTAATCAGTCGGGGCGGTCTTGAGGCCCGGTGCTGCGAGTGCTATGGCGTTGTCAAGAGGGAGAGCGATCGCTTGCTGCCGGAAACGCGCTCCGAAGTGTGAGTCTAGTCTGGGCCGACCGGATGCCGGCGAATGGGTGTTGCGAGATAAATGAGTAACAATCGCATCGCTGCCGAGATTTCAACGCGCATCGTGGCGCTCGGAGCCTCCGCCGGGGGCCTCGAAGCGCTTGAGCAGTTCCTCCGCGCCGTGCCGACGGGCAGCGGACTTGCGTACGTTGTCGTGCAGCACCTCGATCCCACACACAAGGCCATGCTGGCTGAGCTGCTGCAGCGAGCGACGACGATGCCAGTTCGCGAAGTGACCATGTCCATGCGTATCCGGCCAGATGTCGTCTACGTGATCCCGCCAAACGGCGAACTCACCGTGCGCGATGGAGCGCTGCTGCTCGCGCATCCCGAGCAACCGCGTGGCATGCGGCTGCCGATCAATGTGCTCTTCTCGTCCCTCGCGCGTGACCAGGGCGAGCGGGCGATCGGAGTCGTGCTATCGGGGATGGGGTCAGATGGTACGCATGGGCTCCAGGCAATCAAAGGCCAAGGCGGCCTGACGCTGGTGCAGCTGCCGGAGTCTGCGCAATTCGACTCGATGCCGAGGAACGCGATTGCGGGTTCTGCCGTGGATATCGTCGCACGACCGGCCGACTTGCCGGATCACATCCTGCGGATCGTGGCCAGTCGCGACGTCACAACCACGTCCGAAATGGACGGACAGGGCGATGGGTCCGAAGCGTTCCGCGGCATCCTCGAACTGATTCGTGAACGCAGCACGCATGATCTCGGGTCCTACAAGCCCAGCACCCTGAGGCGCCGCATCGAGCGCCGGATGAGCGTCCATAGCATTCATTCCCTTGCAGACTATGAGGACTTTCTGCGCGCCAACCCGCGCGAACTCGACCTGCTGTTCAAGGAGATGCTGATTGGGGTCACGAGCTTTTTTCGTGACGCGGCCGTCTGGCATAGCCTCCGCGACACGGTGTTGCCTGCGCTGCTGAAGCGGCGCGCCGACGCCACGCGGCTGCGCGCGTGGGTGGCCGGTTGCTCCACGGGCGAGGAAGCTTACTCCCTTGCGATCGTCTTCAAGGAGGCGCTGTCCGCGCTTCCTGACGCAAACCATTGGGCACTACAGGAGTTCGCGACTGATTTGAGCGCCGATGCCATCGCCCGGGCGCGCAGTGGACACTACGGTGCGGCGATCGGCGAGAGCGTTGGGCGCGAGCGCCTGGGCCGTTTCTTCCGGCCGGAGGGCGACGGGTTTCTCATATCCAAGGACATTCGTGAACTTGTGCTGTTCGCGCAGCACGATGTCATCCTCGACCCGCCCTTCACTAAACTCGACATCCTCTGCTGCCGCAATGTCATGATCTATTTTGACGCGCACCTGCAGCACCGGTTGCTCAAGCTATTTCACTATGCGCTGCGTCCCGGTGGTGTCTTGGTTCTGGGCGAGTCTGAGTCGATTGGCAGGTCGCAGGCGTTGTTCACGTCCCTGGACCCGAAACTCCGGGTCTACGAGCGCAGCGGTACCGCTCCGGCCCCCGCTTCAGTGGATTTTCCAAGCAAACGCGCCATGACAACGCGCATGCCCTCGCAGGAGTCGACATTGGCGAACTCGCACATCGGACACCCAAACCTTCAGCTACTTGTCGATCAAGTCGTGTTGACAGATTTCAGCCCCGCGGCGGTCCTCGTCAATGAACAGGGCGATGTCCTGTACATCAGCGGACGAACGGGCCGGTATCTCGAACCCGCGGCGGGAAAGGCCAACTGGAACATTCATGTGATGGCCCGCCCGGGCCTGCGTGCGCAACTCGCGGTCGCACTGCGGCAGGC
>CAYNCY010000017.1:0-3629 GCA_964395195.1 uncultured Steroidobacteraceae bacterium | reverse complement strand
CAGGAAATGCGTACTGCGGAGGAGGAACGGCAGGCGGCAAACGAGGAACTGCAGTCCACCAACGAGGAGCTGCAGTCCGCGAACGAGGAGCTGACGACGTCGAAGGAGGAGTCGCAGTCGATGAACGAGGAGCTGCAAACGATCAACGCCGAGCTCCAGTCGAAGCTGGACGATCTGGCGCTCGCGCAGAGCGACATGCAGAACCTGCTCAACAGTACGGACATCGCCACGTTGTTTCTCGACAACGAGCTGAACGTTCGGCGTTTCACCGAGCGCATCACGCGCATAATTCATCTGCGCGAAGGCGACGTCGGGCGCCCGCTGACCGACCTCGCGAGTGCGCTGATTTATCCCGAACTGCACGCAGATGCGATGGAAACGTTGCGCACGCTTGCTTTTTGCGAGAAGCAGATACCGACCACGGACGGGCACTGGTACTCGGTTCGCATCATGCCGTATCGAACTCTCGCGAATGTAATCCAAGGCGCCGTAATCACATTCGTAGACATCACAGCGTCCAAGGAACTCGAAGGTCGGTTACGCAAACCGTAATCCGTTGGGGTAGAGTCTGAGTCTGCCTGCCGCTTCGACAGAGAGGTATTTCAATGGCAACCGAACCGTCCGGACAGCGGAGCGCGACGGAATTGCGCCTGCGGGCGCGAGCGCGAGCGCGATTGACTGAATCCGGGGCAGCGCTTGGTGAGCGAGCGGATTCGTTCGCGGCCTTCGAGACGCTCTTCGAACTCGCGTCGTCGCCATCCACCGCCCCACGCGCGCTCGCGCTGCTGCACGAATTGCAGGTGCACCAGGTCGAACTGGACCTCCAGGACGAGGAGTTGCACCGCAGTCGCATGGAGTTGGAGGCAGCATTGCGGCGTCAGACACAGCTTTACGATCTCATGCCGGTCGCCTGCCTCACGATCGATATGACGACCTCCATGACCGAGGTAAACCTGACGGGTGCAAGAATGCTCGGCTCGGAACGTGATGCGCTAATCGGCCGTCCGTTGGGGGACTTCCTGACAGCGGGCAGCGTCCGCGAATTGCACGAGTTGCTGGCCCGCGTCGGCCGGAGCGACATAGCGGTGCCTTGCAGCCTTCGGCTTGCGGTTCGCGGCGCCGCTGGCGACGCCCTGCACGCGTCAGTTGGACGCGACCCGGACGGCCAGCATTTCCTGGTTGCGTTGCTGAGTCCGGAGCCGGATGACAAGGGGCTGACCAGCTAGCGATTCTGACGCAGTGACCTGCTGGCCTCCCTCGGACCATGAGGACTTTGGAGGATGGCGACGCGCGTCAGCCCGAACGGCGCGACTGCGGTTGTCCAGTCGCGTTCTTCAGCCGTGAGAGTAATTAGTCGGCCGAGCTCGCTCTTCGTCAGCGGTACAGGAAGCTCGGGGTGAACCTGCCTCGACCCAGTGTCTGCGTCGATCGTGCCCTCGCCCTCCCCACATATAAGGAGCGGCGACGCTAACAGCCGATCGGACCAGCGATTCATATTTAACATAAGGTACTGAATGTCCTAGGATTCGCCGAGTCTGCCCATGGGGTCGATGGGAGATTCGCCACACCCAGCGCCCGGCCACGAATTCGCGGCCAAACGATCGCTATCGACCTTCCCCTGATCGGTCGAGTCGGTCAGAGAACGTCCCGGCAGCCGCCGTTCGAGGTGGCCCTCGTCTCAGCCGACATCAAGCGGCCATTGGCTCAATCGGTAATCGGCGCAACCGTGGGCACCGCTCTGCGGCCTGCGACCCCGACGTTCGATGCGCGCTCGTCAGGTTGGGCACCGCACAGACCGGTCCGGCGCATCGGGGAGAGTCTGTAGTCCGGAAAAGCCGGAGGTTGCAATGAATACGTGCGTCGCCGCGTACCGCCACGTATCCGGCGTCATCAGCGCCGTGCTCCTGGGTTGGCTCGGAACGGCAGGTGTCGCCGCGGCGCAGACCTACTCCGTCACCAGAGTGGGGACGCTTGGTGGCAGCAGCAGCCACGCCGCCGGCATCAATAACGTGGGCCAGATCGTCGGTAGCTCCGACACCCCGGAAGCCGCGACGCACGCATTCCTGTTCGACGATGGCAGGGTGACGGATCTCGGCACGCTCGGCGGCCCCAACAGCTACGCCAGCGGAATCAACAGCGCGGGGCGCGTTGTGGGGTATTCGGACATGCCACTCACCGGGGCTCAGCACGCCGTGCTGTGGATCGGCGCGACGCCGATCGACCTCGGCACCAATGGCGGGAAGTACAGCCTCGCCTACGCGATTAACGATGCCGGTGAAGTCGTCGGTTCGACCTCGACGGCGGTCCTGGGGCCGCAAGCAGCGCGCTGGATCGGATTGAACATCGCCGACATCGGCAGCAACCCGGCGACCTTCAGCGTTGCCCGCGGCATAAACGCATCGGGTCAGATCGTCGGCCAGCAGAACAATCCGGAGCCGCTGGGCTACGTGTGGAATGGCTTGGTGGCCACGCAGCTCATCGCCAGCCTCGGCGATGGCGATAGCGAAGCCTACGCGATCAACTCCAGGGGTCAGGTAGCAGGGTGGGCGCAAGTGTCATTTGTGCCGCTCGCGCCCAACCACGCCGTGCGTTGGAGCAGCACCACCGCGACCAGCGCCACCGATCTCGGTACCCTCGGTGGCAAGTCTAGTGCCGCCCTGGGCATGAATGCCGCTGGTCACGTCGTTGGCTGGGCGGATACGAGCAGCGGGGCGCAGCACGCTGCTGTCTGGAGTGGAGGTCGCGCGAACGACCTAAATGACGCGATCAGCCGCGCGCACATGCGCCACATCGTGCTGACCGAAGCCACGGGAATCAACGACTACGGCTGGATCGTCGCCAATGGCGTGGACAGCCGTACCAATGACTCGAATGCGTACCTGCTAATTCCTCGATCTGCGGTTTGCAAAGATCGCGAGCGCGACCATCCCGCGGATGCCCGACTGCGGCAATCCGACAACGATCCGCCCTCGGTTGCGGCAAGCCCGAGTGCCAGCCGCGAGCCGAAGCCGCGCGCCCCAACGCTCGGAATGACCGAGCTGCAGGTACGCTGGCAGACGCCATGGGGCGCGCCGCGCGTCGTCAGCAAGGCGCACCTGGGCCGCGACTCTTTCGCCCTATGGTGGTACGACGATGAACGGTATATGACTTTCATGAACGACTGTCTGGCGACGATTCACCAATAGACCATCGTGTCCGTAAAGTTCGCCACGACGCCGGCAACGCAGTTCAGCGGTAGCTCCGGCGGCGGTGGGTCGGCGACCTTGTTTTTCCCGGCCTCGTCGGCCAGATGGCGACCGTCCGTGGGACATGGGACGGCACGGCGCTCACGGCGCAGGTGGCCTCTGTGCGAGAGAGCGAAGGCGACTGAGGATCTCATTCGGCCATCGCCAGAGGGGCAAGCGCTCTTGCTGGCCCCTCCCGCATTCTTCCCGACAAGGTTTGGGTGTAGCGAAATCTGGCGGCAGATGAATCCGAGCGGGCCCGATTGCCGAACTCAATTGCCATGAGACCTCGCCTAATCCGGCGTTCGCTTCAGTTCGCCCTAAGTGCGCTGGTGACCGCGTACGCCATGCCCGCCTTGGCGCAGTCGTCCCCCGACGCCGGGCGGGAACGCGAATGGCATTTCG
>CAYNCY010000016.1:0-18412 GCA_964395195.1 uncultured Steroidobacteraceae bacterium | reverse complement strand
TGAAGGGGATCTCCGTGGGCCGGACGATGGGGCTGCCGGCCAATTCGGAGAGATGAGCGATGACCTCGGTTCTGGAAACACCGCCGTCCGGCCGCGCTCGGGACCACGCGTACCCGGAACTCGTGGTCGCAAGTGCCTTGAATCCGAGGCTCTCCAGGAAGCGGGCGCTGCCGATGTCCCAGGGGTTTGGCATCAGGAAGCAGCCAGAGACGTGAAGTCGATGAAACTCGCGGCGCTTGTCGGCAGTGGTGATCGAACGTTCAGTCATTGCTGAGAATCCTCGCCGGACTGACCGGCACCCCGTGAGCCGCCGTGTCGCCAAAGTGCATGGCACCGGACTCGCGCGTCAGTTCAGTTGGGAACGCCCGCCATTCGCAGCCCGTCGAAGAGGGGCTCGAACCCAGCAAGGTCGGCGTTCGGTCGCATCCAGCGCCGGATCGCCGTGATGGTTTTGACCTGCGGCACCAGAGCCCAGAGGTCGGCAAGCGCAGCCTTCGCCCGATCGGCGTGTCCGAGCCGCGCCTCCGCTGCTGCGAGCGTCAGCAGGACAGGTCCGGTCAGGGGATTGGAGAGGTCTTCTCGCCCCATGTGCGTCGCAGCGCGCTTGGCCAGTTGTGCCGAAGGCTCGTACTGGCCGAGCGCGTAGCGGATGTTGGCAACCAAGCCGAGTAACCAGGGCTGCTGATCGGCGAGGTGCTCGGCGAGGTCGTTGATCGTCGCCAGCGCCTCCGCAGGTCGGCCGAGCTTGAGGAGAGCGCTCGCGCGCTCGGGGAGGGCGTACGGCGACTGGGGATCTCGCTTGAGCACGTCGTCCGAAATCAATAGTGCATCCTCGTATCGCCCACGGAGGATGAGCAGATCGGCCTTCTCCGAGAGCATATCGGGCGAGTTTGCATCGACGCTGAGGTAGCGCTCCATCGCTGCGGAGCCGATCGCGATTTGCTCCTCGACATTTTTCGACCAGCCGTAGACGCAATCGCAGAGATTGATGACCGCCGTCACGTACAGCGCGAGCTTGTCGTCGGGCGCGAGCTCGAGTGCCCGCTTCAGCAGTGGGCTTGCCTCGTCATAGCCGCGCCGTGCATTTGACTGGTTCAACGTGTTCCACGTGACGAATGCCCGAAACGACAGATCGCGGACGTCGAGCGATTCAGCGGGGCGGTCCTTCACCCGTTCCACTTCACGCATCAGTGCGTTGTACGACAAGCTCTGCTCGGCGTAGAAGATATCGACGCGCCAGGGAGGCAGGAGCGCCCCGGACGGAACCGCGACGGTTCGCTTCCGAAGCACGCGCTCCGACGCCGAGTCGATCACAAAGAGGTCGACGGAGTACCCCGTCGGCACACGCGAGACGGTTCCGCGAACCAGGAAGTGGACATCGAGGGAACGGCCAACATCCTTTAGGGCAGCGTGCTTCGCGACGGACTGCGTTACCTGTTGTCGGGGGGCGAGCTGCGCCCAGAGATTGTCCCCTTCGAATTCGGCCGTCAGGGCGTCGCCCACCGCCCTGCCGACGTCGGCTGCTGCGGCGTCACCCGACGGTGCGTCGAATGGAAGGACCGCGAACGTCATTCGTCGGTCCTCGAGCGAATATGGCACTACCGGCGCGGGATGCAGGAGCGTGCGAGCCCCGAACCACACCGCCGCGGCCACTGCCACTGCAGCAACGCCGACCAAAGTCCAGGTGCGTAGCCGACTTGGCCCCGGCTGTTGCGCGACGTGCTGTACGACGCCCGCGTCGGATGCGGATTTCTCTTGCGACGAATGACGGCTGCCGGGACCTGGATCGTGGGCCGCGGTCGCGTGCGCGGCCGCAAGTAGGCGCTGCACGTGAATCACGAACGCCGGCGTCGGCTCGCCCTTCGCAAGGCGGGTCCACTGGACGTCGCGGAACCGATCGGGTACGCGCGCCGAAGCCTCGAGCGTGTCGTCGACGACAACCGGAAGCAGGAACGGGCGATCCGCCGCCATCAGGTGCGATCTGTCGACCGCGAGCTTCCATTCGAGGCGGAAGTAGCCTTCGGCTCGCGCCTGGGAGTGTTCCGAGATGATCGGAATGAACAGGGCGCAGGCCTTGATCTGGTGCTTGATCGCGGCATCCCACGCGTCACCGCCGCGCAGTTCGCTCTCGTCGAGCCATACCTCGACACCGGCGTCGCGAAGCGCACGGGAGACTCGCCGCGCGACGTCCGCGTCTTGCGAGGAATAACTCAGGAAAACGGCGCTGGTCTGGTCGTTCACTGGCCGGCAGAACTCGGAATATTCGCGACCGTCGCCCGAAGCGACTCGTCAGCGTTGCCCTAGCGGGGTTCCCCGATAGAAGCTTCTCACATCCGTAGGTGCGGCGCAGCAAAGTGCACTGCTGCTGCTCCGCAGCAGGGTCACGATGGGTCGTCAGCCGGGCGTCGGTGGTTTGGCCGACGGACCGTCGCGCGCGCTACCGCAACGCTATGCTGCCGGAAAACCGGGCCAAGGGAGCGACGCGATGCCAACCCGACGGCGGACCCTGTTCGCGGTTCTTGCCGCAGCGGTCGTTCCGAATGCAATTGCAGGAGGAGCGGCGATGAGCGATCGGCAAGACAGGAACAAGCGCAATGCCCAGGCATTCTACGACCTGATGTTCAACCAGTGCCGGCCGAGGGAAGCCGTCGAGCGATTTGTAGGTGCGACCTACACGCAGCACAACCCGGGCGTCGCGGACGGCAAGACAGCGTTCATTGAGTACTTCGAGCGGATGGCGCGCGAGTATCCGGGCAAGCACGTCGATTTTAAGCACGCGATCGCGGAAGGCGACCTCGTCGTCCTGCATTGCTACCAGCGTTGGCCAGGCGATCATGACTGGGCCGGCATCGACATCTTCCGCTTCGACCCGGCCGGGAAGATCGTGGAGCACTGGGATGTGCTGCAGGTCATTCCCGAGAAATCGGCGAACCAGAACGGGATGTTCTAGCGACGCGCGGCGCCGCGCTAGGCGGGCGGAATCACGGGCAACCGCACATGCGAAGGGCGGGCGCGGTCGACGAACACGCGGTTCGTGGCGATGCGCGCGTGTTGCGCTTTGCCTTCGGCTTCACCCGTGTTCGGATTGAAGTCGAAATGCGGAAAGTTGCTCGAAGAGATATCGACGCGGATGCGGTGACCGGCCTTGAAGAGATTCGAAGTCGGGAACGCGGCAATGACGATTTGATAGACGTGACCCGGCGTCATCAGGCGCGGGTGCTCCCACGAATCACGATACCGGCAGCGCAGGATTCCGTCGGTGAGATTGAGGGCATAGCCGTCGGGGTAGTCCTCCGACGCCGGGTAGACGTCGAGAAGCTTCATCGTGAAGTCCGTGTCCGGACAGTCCGAGGAAATCCACAGCCGCGCCTCCACCGCACCCGTCACTTCGACATCCGTCTCGAGCGGCGGCGTCTGAAAGGCGAGCACGTCGGGGCGCGCGGCGAGAGCAGGGAAGGGAGCGCGGGAGCCGAAGAATGCCGGCGCTTCGCGCTGGTCGAACCCGCCGCCCACCATGATCGGCAGACCGGAAGTCACGGTGCCTCCGATCGTCGGGACCGGGTGCGAAGGATCGTATCGATAGACTCGCGGCGGCGATCCGCGTCGCGGAGTACGTTCCGCGAGCGTCCCGTCCGCGTGCAGATAAAAAGCAGTCGCGCGCGCGCGTTCGAGCGGCCACGTCCGCTCAGTTCTCCACCGCCCCCCGTGATCCAGCCTGCCCTGCGGTGTGCGACGCCCGCTCCCTCCGCCCATCACGAAAATCCGGACGACGGGGTCGCGGTCGGCACCGTTCGGCGTGGCTTTCAGGAACCGATCGAACCAGCGAAGCTTGAGTTCGAGATAGCTCGGCGCGACGTTGTGCTCGAACGTCGCCTCGGGTCCGAACTCGACGTCACCTGCGTAGGTCTGTTCGCGGTTCCCGTGCGTCCAGGGTCCTAGAATCATGTGGATGGGCCCGCGCTTTGTCTTGGACAGGGCGACGAAGTTGTCGGTCACCGTGCGCGGGTACGGGTCATACCACGAGGAGATGAGCAGCACTGCGGCGTCGCTGTAAGCCGGATAGAACCCCTTCGCGTAGATACCGAGCTGCCGCCAGTAGTCGTCGAACGTGCCGTGCTCCCACTGGTCGAACACATACTCCTCATAGTCGGGCACGAGACTTAACGGCGAGTGACCTCGCGTCCACGGCATGCGCGCAAACCAGTCCTTGAGGTCGATGGCGCGCATTGCCGCGAGTTTCGCAGGATCATTCTTGATCTCGGGAGCCTCGAGCGCTTCGTTGAACGCCCAGGTCACCTGCTTGAGCTCGAACGCGCCGCCCTGCCGGATGCCTCCCTGGTAAGCATCCGAGAACCCTCCAGAATCCATGAACATCGCGGCGATGCCCGGGGCGCCGGCACTGGCGAGCGCTCCTTGCGTATGGGCGGCATAGGAGAGACCCATCGTGCCGATGCGTCCATCGCACCACGGCTGGCGCAGCAACCACGCACAGCAGTCGAATCCGTCATGGCCGTCGCTCAGGTACTTGACGTATTGACCCTCCGAGCGGCCGCGGCCGCGACAGTCCTGGAAGACCACGACGTAGCCGCGACTCGCAAACCAGTTCGCGACCTCGACGCTCGCGTGTCGGGTACCCGCTTGCGACTTGCCGTAGGGGGTACGTTCGAGAATGACCGGCCAACGGAGCGCTGATCGGTCAGCCGCCGGCGCCGGCAGGTAGACGTCGGTTGCGAGCCGGATTCCATCGCGCATCGGCACCATCACGTCGCGGGTGACCGCGGCGCCCATCGGGTCCGCGACGGACGCCACAACGCTCTTCGGCAAGGCAAGCAGCGCCGCGAGTTGCAGGAAGCGGCGACCCAGCTCGCGTCGATCGATTATCAGCGGACGGGAGCGCGTCATCCTGGTACAGACGCCTGGCGCCACAATGCCGGCTTCATCGTCATCGCACCCTCAAGGCTCGTGGACCACAACGGTATCGCAACCGTTAGCTGACGTCACAAAACCCTGGTGTTGTCGCAGGGCGCGCGACCGCACTGGCAGGGTGGGCGCGGTGCGGATTTCTCCGGCCGCGCCCACCTGCCCTGCGCTATAGGGATCTCAGAAAATTGAGCAGGTCCTGCTGCTGGGCAGACGTCAGGTTTCCGAAGCGTTGCACCACGCCCGTCGCCTCGCTGCCAGGGCTCGAGTGATCGCGGATTGCCACCAGCAGGTTGCTGGTGCGTCCGTCGTGGAGGAAGAACGCCCGCTGGCCAAGACCCCAGAGCGGTGCCGTCCGGAACTCGTCCGGCCCGGCTGCTCCCTGGCTCACCCCGTCCGCGAGACCGGATCCCATGTGGTGAATCAGCAGGTCGGAAAAGAGATTCACGGACTGACCTGACAGGGCGGCGCTCGGATTGCGTCCGGAGCCACTCGCGATTGCCGTTCCCGTCGTGAACGACGGCGTGTGGCAGAGCGCGCATCCGACGCTGACGAACTGCGCACGTCCGTTCACGGTGGAAGTCGTCGCGGGTGCTGGTGCCGGCGGCGCAAGCATCCGCATGAAGTTCGAGAACGCTTCGATATCGGAGAGGACCGCCGTTGCCGTCCCGATCGTGGTCGCCGGCATGTTGTTCGTATCCTCCGGCGTGGATTTATACGTGCGACACGCCGGGGTTTCGTCGCGCTCTTGCGGAAACAACTGGTTGGAGACTCCCATCTCGACGTTGTAGGCCTCGCCAGCAAACATCAACAGTGACTTGTTCTGCCCCTTCCACCCGAAGCGGGTGATCGTGCCGTCATTCGCGCTGAGATTGGTATTGCCGCCCAGAATCGCATTCGCATGCCCGTGCACGCCCATCTGGCTCTTGGCCGCTGCGTTCGCCTGCATGTTCGCGAGAATTGCCGAGTCGGGGATCGCCTCGATCAGCCCCGCCCCGAAGATTGGCGTCGGAATGCGAAAGACGATGTTGCGGTTGCCGCCTTGCCCGCTGACTGGATCTCCCGCCGGGGTAAACACGGGCTGCGTCAGGTTACACGCACCCGCATCGAGGCGGCCCGTCACGACGAAGAGATCGTGAACGCCGCCGTCGCGAACCCCGTTCGACGTCACGAAGCGGGCCTCGCGCACCGGGCCGTTCGGTGCGTTGAACCATGGCACGGAGTTAGTCGCGCCGTTGGCGATTGCGACGTCGACGAGCGGATTTTGCGGCGGGCTGCTTCCGCCGATATTGGGCTGCGAGTGACACGACGCGCACTGGTTCGAGTTGAAGCGCGGGCCGAGTCCATTGCCGGTACCGAGCGCGGAGTCGCCGCCGGAAACCATTTCGACGGCGGTGAATCGCGCGAGACCGTCGGTGAAGTAGGCGAGCTCGTCGCCGCCGAGGCCGGCAAGTGGCAGCGGCGGCCCATTGTCGGTTGCCGCACGACGCAGGCCCGGATCCGTAGGTTGTGCCGCGTTTGTTGACGCCATGCCGAGAAGGGCCGCCGATAGGGAAATGCAGAGCGCGGAGGACCGCGCCCAGAGTTGCGTTGTCATGTTCCACCCCGTAGTTACGATGTCAGTCCCGTTGCACGTGCAACGGCCGTTTCTTCGGGGTTGGTATACGCGGCGTTCGGAAACCGCCGCAATGACGCAAAATCGCTACGTCTGTCGCGGCCGACAGATTTTCCGCCGTGTCGCTTCAAAGCATCGGTTGCCAGCGCGTCGACGTCGCAGCGATGTACAAATCACGTACCTCGTTGCCGCGCCGGCTGAGTCTGCTGCCACGGATGGCTGGCAGGCGTCAGTCCTAGCGCGAGACGGCGAAGACCTTCGCACAGAAAAGGTCGACGAGCCCCGCAAACTCGGCGTGCCGGCGTACGGCAACACCGTGCTCGCAATTGTCGAATCGGTGGTTTGAGCCTTGTCGCGCAATGGCAAGAAAGCTCGGCTCCTGCTCAATTGCGACCGTGTCCTTAGAACCGTTCACGAACAGCACCGGCTGCTCGATCGCGGCCAACGTCGGCTTGAAGTCGAGGCCGTCCAGCGCCCGCGTCGCCTCGGCAAACGCGGCGGCGCGCATGTGTCCTGCGACGAGCGCGCGCGCGTCGGATTCGGTGACGCCCATCTCGCACATTTGCTTGATGAATCGCTCGCCGGTCAGCCGGCGTTCGCCGAGGATCGCCAGCAACAGTCGGATGAAGAGTGCGCGGCGCCGAAGCGCGCGCGAGGCTGAGCCGACGAAGTTGGCGCTGCAGCCGCCAAGCACGAGCCCCTTGAGGCGCTCGCCAGGCAGTGCGGCGGCCGCCGCCATCGCGGTATAGCCGCCGAGCGAGTCACCGACAACGACGATCGGGCCAGAGGGCGCCGAGCGCGCCGCTTCGGCGACCGTCTCCACGGCGCGCGCAAGGGTGTAGGGCTCCCCGCGGCGCGAGCCATGTCCAGGCAGGTCCGGCGTCAGGACACGATAGCGGCCCTTGAGGTGGCGGCGCACCGGGTCCCACATGCGCCCATTCGCGGTGGCGCCGTGCAGCAGCACGAGGACCGGTGCGTCGCGATCGCCATCGTTGAGAACGGTCGGCATGACATCCCCTGAGATCTCTGACCTATCCTACATCTGTCGTCGGGCATCGCCCGGTCCGCCGTCAGACCGTTGGGTAGCCATATGATCCTGTGCAAAAAGTTGCCAACAAGCCTGGGTGGCACCCCAGCTCGCCCAGTGAATAGTATAGAGCTATTGAACATGTTTGACAGGTATCAATCGAGTCGTTAGTCTCCGCGCCGCATTCCCAGGGGAATCCACCTTGAACCGGCTCGCCGCTCTCCCGACGCTCGAACGCCCTACGCTGTCCGCACAGGTCGCCCGCCACCTGATCGACCACGTGAACACCGAGCAGCTGCGTCCCGGCGACACCGTACCGAGCGAGGTGCAGATTGGTCGCGATCTGGGGGTCAGCCGAGGCAGCGTGAGAGAGGCCTACCGCTCGCTCGCGGCGCTCGGGATCCTCGAGATCGAAAGCGGCCGCAAGCCCCGCCTGCGGGCCATCCACCCCGACGTGCTGGCGGGAGTGTTCGAATACGCACTCAACACCGCCCAGATCACGATCGCGCATGCGATCGAGACGCGCCGTGCCATCGAGCTGCAGACCGCGCAACTCGCGGCGCGGTACGCAACGCCCGCCCAGCGCCTGCGCCTGCGGGAGTTTGTCGACCAGATGCGCGCCGCCGGCACGAACCACGCGCGCCGGGTCGCGGCGGACATGGCGATCCATTCGGTGATCGCGGAGGCGAGTGGCAACCCGCTGAGCAGCCTGCTGCTCGGCGCGCTCCGGCATCCGGTCGAGGCCTCCTCGAAACTGCACTTCGCCGATACGCGTGGCGATACCGAGATCACGCGCGTCATCGACGCACACGAGGCCGTCGTGGATCGAATCTGCGCGGGCGACTCGGTCGGAGCTGTGGCGGCGATGTCGTACCATTTCGACATCTCGCTGGTACGCGTGTCGGGTCGGGTGGCGATCGGCGGATCGACGGGCCCGGACGGCGGCATCGAGAATCACATCATCCCGCCGCTGTTGCCGGAAAGGCCCGTCAATGACTGAACCGACTGCGGTGGTGGAGGGCGGCCGGATCCGTGGGACCGCCGAACTGGGCTGCGCGCGCTATCTCGGCGTGCCGTACGCCGCACCGCCCGTCGGCGCACAGCGCTTTCGCGCACCGGAGCCGGCCGTTCCGTGGTCCGGCACGCGCGACTGCACCAAGCGAGGCCCGAACGCGCCCCAGATCCTGCGCCCCTTTCCCAACGTGGATGTCGCGCCACTGGTGGGGACGGGCTGGAGACAGGGGGACGAGTTTCTAACGGCCGACGTCTGGGCTCCCGATACGGGCGCCCGCGGCCTGCCGGTCATGGTGTTCATTCACGGCGGCGCCTGGGTCGCCGGCGAGAGCGGCGCGTCGGTGCACGCGGGCGCCGCCTTTGCACGCGCCGGCATTGTTTACGCTGCAATCAACTATCGACTCGGCGTCGAGGGATTCCTGCCGATTCCCGGGGCACCCACCAACCTGGGCCTTCGCGATCAGCTCGCGGCGCTGGCGTGGGTCCAGAGAAACGCGGCAGCCTTCGGCGGCGACGCCGGCAACGTGACGGTAGTCGGCGAGTCGGCCGGCGCCATGTCGATCGCGTGCCTGATCGGCTCGCCGCTCAGCCAAGGCCTGTTTCGCCGCGCGATCGTCCAGAGCGGCCACGGCGCCATGGTTCGCGCCGTCCCGACCGCGACGCGAGTCGTTGCGGCGATCGCAGAGCGCCTAGGGGTGAGCGCGGACCTCGACGGATTCGCAAACTCCGCGGTCGAGCGCTGCCTCGCGGCCGCCAACGAAATTTCCCTGCCCGGCGTCTTTGTTGACCTGCGCGACGACGACGGTCGCGATCCGACCTACGGGCTGACGAAGTTCGTTCCGGTATACGGAGATGATGTGCTGCCCGTCCGACCCATCGCTGCGCTCGAGCGAGGTGCTGGCAAGGACATCGAGCTGTTGATCGGTTCGAATCGCGAGGAAATGAACCTTTACTTTGTCCCAACCGGCATCAAGTCGCTGCTGACCGACGTGCAGGCATCCGCGGCGCTCGGACTGGTCGAGCCGAAGGCAGTCGAGCTTCTCGCGGCCTACTCGAGCGCCCGGCCCGGAAGCGCGCCCGGCGATGTCTTCGTCGACGCGATGACCGATCTCGTTTTTAGACTTCCGGTGCGGCGATTTGCCGGCGCTCACGCCGGTCGCACCCACGTGTACGAGTTTGGCTGGCGATCACCCGCGTTGTCCGGCGGCCTCGGTGCGTGCCACGGGATGGAGTTGCCGTTCGTGTTCGACACGCTTGCGACCTGCACCGGGCCGAACGGCATCGCCGGAACCGCACCGCCGCAGGAGCTCGCGGACCGAGTGCACCGGCTCTGGGTCGAGTTCGCGAGCACCGGTCGGCTGCCGTGGTCGGAATATGGCGCGCGCTCGCGTCAGGTGCACGCACTCGAGACCGGCCGCACGGGTCGGGATCCCGACATGCCGGCGGAACGCTGCCTCTCCTAGTCGCGATCCGCCTTCCGCCGGCGGCCTGCCGGCACGACAACGATGTCGACGGACTCGCTCGCGGGATCAAAAAGAATCTGCGCGTCACCGCGCTCGAGCTGCCGCCGCACCTGCGCGACCTTCACCTCGAGCGCGACGTCGTGCGCGCCGTACTCCGTGCCCTCACGCAGGACGAAGGACTCGAGCACGGCATCCAGCACTTCGGCCGACAGCGCCCCGTAAGGCACTTCGACCGGAGGTGGCCGTTCAGCGTCGTCGTCGGCGCTATGCACGGAGGCTCCCGGCGCGCGAAGGCGCTTCCGCATTGGTCCGCGAGCCCGGTCGAGTGTGCATTCCGTCATCTTCGCCGCAGGAGACGGCGGCGTCCAGCGTCCACCCGCGACTCGGGTTGGCGGGTGGCAGCGGGGGAGGAGTAGGCTTGGCTGCGCATCAGACTGGCGATGAGCGGGCCGCCCCGTTCGGTCGCCTCCCGGACTACCGCAAGGACCTTGCACGCATGCCGCAGTCGACCCAGCAGATGGCCCGCGCAATGCTGGTCGGCGGATGGGTCGCAGGGACCATCGACGTCGGCGCCGCTTCGCTGATCAACTGGCTGAGCCCGGCGATCATTCTTCGGGCGATCGCGAGCGGGCTGCTCGGCAAATCCTCCTTCGACGGTGGGGCGAAGACGGCGATACTCGGCTATGCGCTGCAATGCGGGATGTCGATTCTGATCGCCGGAGTGTTCGTTACAGCCGCGCGATCGCTGTCCTTTCTCAGGGCGCGCTGGATCCTGGCCGGCAGCGCTTTCGGCGTTGTCGTGTTTTTCGTCATGGAGTACGTCGTCGTGCCGCTCTCGGCGGTGGGCCAGGCGCCACATTTTCACATCGCCAGCTTTCTCGAGAATTTGCTGGCGATGATCGTGTTCGGAATCATCATTGCGTATTTCGCCCGCGCCCGCTCGATGAGCCGATGAAGCGTGCCTGGCACGCGCCGGCGATGCCTCGTTTCGATCAGACAATGTATTGTGGAGAACTCATGGGAAAGCCACCTGTGCCGGGGACCAACGCGCCGCCCGTCGATGACAGCGACCAGTTGCTTGACGAGGCGCTGGATGAGTCGTTCCCGGCGAGCGACCCGGTCGCCATCCACATCGACACGGAGGCCGAAGATGCAGACGCTTCATCGAAGCTCCGCGAGCGCGATGACGTTTCCGCTCCGAAGAGATAACGAGTCGCGGGCGGCCCCGCCCATTCACAGAGACGCGCCGAGGTGTACCTCGGCAGCCCGTTCGCCGGAAGGAGGCAACCGTGGCCAAGCAACCCGAGATCAAAGTCACGACGAACGGACCCTACCTCGTGGACGGCAACCTGCCGCTGATGCATCAGCACATCGTCCCCAACGCAAAGGGGGAGTCGACGGAATGGCGCGCGGGCGAAGCGGTTCCGCACCCGGAGTCCTACGCCTTGTGCCGGTGCGGGCATTCCCGCTCCAAGCCCTTCTGCGACGGGTCGCACAAGCGCGTGCATTTCGATGGGACCGAGACGGCCAGCCATGCTCCCTACGCGGAGCAGGCGAAGCACCTCAACGGTCCGGCAATGGACCTTGACGATGCCGAGGCTCTCTGCGGATTTGCGCGCTTCTGTGATCCGCACGGGCAGATCTGGAATCTGGTTGGACAGAGCGACCAGCCGCGAGCTGCGCAACTGGTCGAATTCGAAGCCGGTCACTGCCCGTCGGGCCGACTGGTCGCGACAAAGGGCGGCAAGGCCCTGGAGCCGTCACTGCCGCAGTCCGTCGGGCTCGTTCAGGACACGGCCAAGGGAGTGAGCGGCGGACTCTGGGTTCGCGGTGGCGTCCGGGTCGTGAGTGCTGCGGGCCAGGCGTATGAGGTCCGCAATCGGGTGACGCTGTGCCGCTGCGGGGCGTCGAGCAACAAGCCGTTTTGCGATGGGTCGCACGCGGCCACGGGATTCTCGGACAAGCGCTAGCCGGCTGCCGGATCCCTGCACCGAAACTCCGCGAGCCGCCGCAGCGACTCGCGGAGCATTCGCCTTACTGGCAGGCCTTGCCGTGATCCGGACGGTATCCGGCCGCCTTGGCGTCGGCCTCAGTCATGTACTTCCCGCTCTTGGTCTTTCCGTACCAGCGATCGTTCTGGCAGTGATAGACCTTGGAGCTTTCGTTGCCCCAGACGAGACCGGGGCCGCCGCCCGCAGCTGCCGTTGCCGGAGGCGTGTAGGTCGACTTCGAGGCCGGCTTCGTCCCGGCCGCCGGTGCGACAGCAGCAGGAGCGGGCGACGGCGCCGCAGCAGGCGCGGCGGCAGGGGCTGCAGCCGCCGGCGTTGCTGCCGGCGCGGCAGCCGCGGAGCCGTACCACTCCTTGACGCCCTTGTGGCCGTGGCACGCGCCCTTCTTGGTTGCGTTCGAGTAGTAGGTGCCGTCATTGCAGAGGCCGGTCGAGCCGGCCGGCGCAGCCGCTGGCGCCTGCGCAAGGCTGAGGCTCGCGCCGAGCAGGCCGGCGGCGAGGACGAAGGATTTGAACGAGAGAGTCATGGCAGTCCTTTGAGTATCAATTGGGTGCAGAAGGTTGCGAGGCTCGTCGCCGTCGCACGCGGGAAATCCCGCGGGCGACGCGTGCGAGTGCTCAGCGCTTCGCGAGCAAGTTGCGGATCTCTTCGAGCAGCACTTCCTGGCGGGGCGGGCCGGCGGGAGCCGCGACCGGGGCCGGTTTCTTGAGTCGGTTGATCGCCTTGATCACGAGGAAGATCACGAACGCGACGATCACGAAATCGACCACCGTCTGGATGAACGCGCCGTACTTGAGCAGCACGGGCTCGCCTTTGGGGCTGGTTCCGATCGTGACGGCGAGCGTTGAGAAGTTAACGCCACCCGTGAGAAGGCCGACAACCGGCATGATCACGTTCTCAACCAGCGACGAAACGATCTTGCCGAACGCGGCGCCGATCACGACACCGACCGCGAGGTCGACGACGTTGCCCTTCATCGCGAATTCCTTGAACTCGGACGCGAAACTCATGAATCTTCTCCCCGTTTACTTGATGTTATAGACGACGTTCACGGTCGTCAGTTGATCGACCTTCTTCGTTCCCGGCGCCGGGTCGCTGTTGTAGCGAATGCCGTAGCCGACACTCAGTGCAAGACGCTCGGACATGCTGACCTGCACGCCGAAATCGTTCGCAACCGAAGTGTCGTTCGATCCGGACTGAATTGCCAGCTTGTCGATCAGTTTCGTCGACGCCGTCAGCTTCTGCTCAAGGTTGAGGCCCCCGGTGATGACTGCGCTGCTGTTCGAATCCAGCGGCGTGCGCTCCGTAACCTGACCCGCGGCGTCCTTGGTCAGGGTTTCGGGCCGCAGGCGGCGATAGCCGATGCCGAGCGTCGTCGAGAGCTTGGTGTCGGCGGTATCGAACCACTTGTACCCGATCCCGCCGGACACGGTCGCCTGGTACTGGAACCCATCAAACAGGTCGTGCTCGCCGCTGACGCCGACGAACCCGTACAGCTTGTCGGAGATCTTGCGGTCGAGCTCGTAGGAACCCTCGAGCCGCTCGCCGGTGACGAATACAGCGTTCTTGCCGTAGAGACCCGCCACGTGGACGATGTTCTTCCACGGGCCGTCCTCGCGCGCGACATCGAGCTTCGCGTTGGCCGACGTCGACTCCGAATTCCCGCTAGTCAGCAGGAGTCCGCCCTCAGCCTTGCCGGTCCAGTCCGCCATCGCGAGCGGCGCCCAGGCGAAGCCGACGATGGAGGTTGCCGCGGCGGCCATGCGCCAGGCCTTGAGATCATGATTGCCCACGTTGTCCATTCCTTAAGTATTGCGACCGCATAAGTCGTGCACGCGGTACTGCGCACCCGGCCGGCAAGTTGATGAAACCGCACAAGTGAAATCGAATGAGCACCGGCGGCCGATGCTGGAAGATCTTGTTTGTCTCCGCTGTCCCACCGAGTCCGCGCCGCCCCGCGCGGCCCTGCGCGCCAGATTGGCACTGCTAAAGGGCTGGCGCGCACGCTATACAGGTTGAAACCGGGAGACAACCCCGGCGCATTAAGAAACCTGTACTTGCGCCTCGGCGGATGGCGACGGAGGGTGGTCGCGCGCGCGCAGCACGCCCCGCTGGCGCCATGAGAGTCGTTTGAACGGCGCGCGAAGAGCGCCGCGTGACGCGGGCCTAGGGCGCTGAATCCGCCCGCCAGCCGCCGCCGAGGACCTTGTAAAGAGTAACCCTGTTTGATTGCTCGGCGAGACGCGTCGTGATCAGCGTCTGGCGTGCCGCGTAGTCGCTGCGCTGCGCATCGAGGAGCGATAGATAACTGTCCTTGCCGGCCTTGTACCGCGCATCGGACAAACTGAACGCGGTGCCCGAAGCGGTGGCGAGGGACTGCTCGGCCTCGAGCTGCTGATGCAGTGAGCTCGTCTGGGCGAGGGCATCGGCCACGTCCCGGAAAGCTGCCTGAATCGCGCGCTCGTATTGCGCGAGCGCGATGTCGCGATCGGCCTTCGCCGAATGGAGATTGGCGCGCAGCTTTCCTGCCGCGAAGATCGGCAGCGTGACCTGCGGCGCGAACGCCCACGTGCCCGTTCCGGACTTGAAGAGTCCCGAGAGATCCGCGCTCGTGCTGCCGAAGTTCCCCGTCAGGGAAATCGACGGGAAAAACGCCGCGCGAGCAGCGCCGATCGTCGCATCCGCCCCCCTCAGCGTGTGCTCGGCCTCGCGCACGTCCGGTCGCCTGAGCAGTACGGAAGACGGCAGCCCTGCCGGCAGCGGCTTCAGGTTGCCGACATCGGCCGGCAACGCATCCGGGTAGAGCGACGGGTCGATCGGGGCACCGACCAGGAGCGTCAGCGCGTTCTTGTCGATGGCGACCGCGCCGGCATAGCGCGCGGCGTCCGCGCGCGCACTCTCGACCGTGGTCCTTGCCTGGCTGAGTTCGAGCGCTGACGCGGCACCGAGCGTGTGGCGCTGGTCGGTCAGGTGATACGACGCCTCCTGGCTCTCGAGCGTGCTCGCACCGAGCCGCTCGTGCTCGGTGTCCGCCGCGAGCGTGAGGTAGGCGTTTGCGACCTCGGCAATCAGCGTGAGCTGCGTCGCGCGGCGTGCCTCGGACTCGGCGAGGTACTGCTGATACGCCGCGTGGCTGAGGCTCGCGACGCGCCCGAAGAGGTCGAATTCGAAGTTTGCGATTCCAAGCCCTGCGGAGGCGTACTGCACTGTCTCGCCGCTGCCGGTTGCCGGGAGCCCGAGCTGCACCGGCGAGACGCGCTCGCGGGTAAAGGCGCCGGTTGCATCGACCTCGGGAAGCCGCGCGGCACGCTGCACCTGGTAAAGCGCGCGTGCCTTGCGGACGCTCGCGACGGCGACCCGAAGATCACGATTGTTGGCGAGGGCCTGGTCGATCAGGGTGCGCAGGTGCGGGTCGCCGAAGAATTCGCGCCAGCCGATGTCCGCCGCGACGCCATCCGTGCTCTCGGGGGGGATCGGCCATGCGTCGACGACCGGCAGTGGCGGCTGGCGGTAGTGCGCCTCGAGCCCCGTACAGGCGGCGAGTGCCAGCGTGGCTCCCATCACGGCCGCCGACAGGATTGGCTTACTCACGGGCGCTCGCTCCGCGGCCGGCGCCAAAGACCCGTTGCACGATCACGTAGAAGACCGGGATGAAGAAGATTCCAAGGAACGTGCCGGCGAGCACGCCACCCACGACACCCGTACCTATCGCGCGCTGCGCACCGGCGCCTGCGCCCGATGCCAGCGCGAGGGGGAGCACGCCAAGGCCAAAGGCGAGCGAGGTCATGAGGATCGGGCGCAGACGATCCTTGATCGCGTGCAGCGTCGCTTCGAGGACTCCAACGCCCGCGTGAACGTTGGCCTGCGCGAACTCGACGATCAGGATCGCGTTCTTGCTCGTGAGGCCTATGGTCGTCAGCATGCCCACCTGGAAGTAAACGTCGCTCTCGAGGCCCCTGAGGCTCGTTGCGACGACGGCGCCGATCACGCCGAGTGGCACCGCGAGCAGGATGGACGTGGGGATCAGCCAGCTCTCGTAGAGCGCCGCGAGGCAGAGGAAGATCACGATCAGCGAGAGTGCATAGAGTGCAGGCTTCTGGGAGCCTGCGGAGCGCTCCTCGTAGGACTGGCCCGCCCACTGGATTCCGAAGCCGGGCGGCAGCTGCGCGATGATGCGCTCGATCTCCCGCATTGCCGTTCCCGAACTCACCCCCGGCGCCGCATCACCGCCGATCTCGATCGCGGACGCGCCGTTGAATCGTTGCAGACGCGGCGAGCCGAACTCCCAGTGCGAATGCGAGAACGCGGAGACCGGAACCATTCCGCCGGTTGCGTTACGGACGTACCAGCGGTCGAGATCCTCCGGGTTCATCCGGAACGGCGCATCGGCCTGCAGGTAGACGCGCTTGACGCGCGCCCGATCGATGAAGTCGTCGATGTAGCGCCCGCCCCACGCAATCGACAGCGTGTTGTTGACGTCGGCGAGCGAGAGACCAAGCGCGCTGACCTTGTCCGCATCGACGTCGATCCGGAACTGCGGCGCATCTTCCTGGCCGCTCGGGCGGACGCCGGCGAGGAGGGGGCTCTTCGAGGCCATGCCGAGCAGCTGGTTGCGGGCCGCCATCAGTGCCGCATGGCCCTGCCCCAGGTTGTCGCGGAGATAGAAGTCGAAGCCGCCGGTGCTGCCGAGGCCCTGGATCGAGGGCGGCGCAATGACGAACGCCATCGCGTCCTTCATCTGCATCAGCGCGCCGGTGGCGCGGCCGGCGATCGCCTGGGCGCCGAGCGCGGCCTTCTTGCGCTCCTCCCAGTCCTTCAGCAGCACGAATCCGAATCCCATGTTCTGGCCGGGTCCGTTGAAGCTGAACCCGCCGACCGTGAAGATCGACTTGACGCCCTGCTTCTCGCCATCGAGGAAGTACTGGTTCACGCGATCGAGTGACTTGAGTGTCCGCTCCTGTGTCGCACCGGCCGGCGCCTGCAGCAACGTGAACAGGTAGCCCTGGTCTTCGACCGGAATGAACGAGGTCGGCATGCGCCAGAGGAGGAGCACCATCACCAGCGCGAGACCAACGAACACAAAAACCCACCGGCGCGTGCCTTCGAGCATGCGCCCGACGAAAGCCTGATAGCGGTCACGGGAGCGCTCGAATGCGCCGTTGAACCAGTTGAGGAACCGGCCGTGATCGACGTGGCCGGACTCCGGCACCGGCTTCAGAAGCGTCGCGCAGAGTGCCGGGGTCAGGATCAGGGCCACGACGACGGAGAGCGCCATCGCCGAGACGATCGTCACCGAGAACTGGCGGTAGATGACGCCGGTCGAGCCCGACAGGAACGCCATCGGCAGGAACACGGCCGAGAGGACGGTCGCAATGCCGACGAGGGCGCCGGTGATCTGGCCCATGGACTTGCGCGTCGCCTCGAGCGGACTCAGGCGCTCCTGCTGCATGACGCGCTCGACGTTCTCGACGACGACGATCGCATCGTCGACTAGAAGCCCGATGGCCAGCACCATCGCGAACATCGTCAGCATGTTGATGGAGTAGCCGAGCGCCGCGAGCACGCCGAACGTGCCGAGGAGCACCACCGGCACCGCGATTGTCGGAATCAGCGTCGCGCGAATGTTTTGCAGAAAGAGATACATCACGAGGAAGACGAGCGTGATCGCCTCGAGGAGCGTCTTGATCACTTCCTTGATCGAGGCACGGACGAAGGGCGTCGTGTCGAACGGGAAGATCACCTTGAGTCCCGCGGGGAACGTCGGCTGCATCTGCTCCATCAGCGCCTGGACTCCGCGGGCGGTGTCGAGCGCATTCGCGTTCGTCGCGAGCGACACCGCGGTACCTGTCGCCGGAAGCCCGTTGTAGCGCGCCGCGAAGCCATAGTCCGCCGAGCCGATCCCGACGCGGGCGATGTCGCCGAGCCGGAGCGGCGCGGCGCCGGCGTTGCTGCGGATGACGATGGCCCGGAACTGCTCTGGCGTCTGCAGGCGTCCGCGCGCGGTGATCGTGGCGTTGAGTTGCTGGCCTGCGACCGCCGGCATCCCTCCGAGCTGGCCGACCGCGACCTGGGCGTTCTGCGCCGTGATCGCGTTCGTGACGTCCGTCGGGGTCAGTCCGTAAGTCGCGAGCTTGTTGGGATCGAGCCAGATCCGCATCGCATACTTCGCGCCGAAGAGCTGCACGCTGCCGACACCCGGCACTCGACCGAGCGGATCGACGATGTTGGTCGCGACGAAATCGGCCATGTCGGCCGCCGAGAGCTTGCCGTCGGTCGAGATGAAGCCGACCGCCATCAGGAAGCTTGCATTCGCCTTCGTGACGACGATGCCCTGCTGCTGGACCGCGGTCGGCAAGCGCGGGAT
>CAYNCY010000015.1:0-18654 GCA_964395195.1 uncultured Steroidobacteraceae bacterium | reverse complement strand
CATCGTTGTCTTCGCGCCGGCGTCGATCTTGCCGAAAACGCCGGGCTTGCCTGACGTCGGCACGAGCTTCACGTTGGTGAAGCCCGCGTCGCGGGCGAGCTGGGCCATGTATTCGGGCCCCTGCGGGAAGTTGCGGTTCTCGGCCGCGATCGAGGGCAACGCGATCCAGTCCTGCAAGCGCTTGATGTTCGCGGCGTGCATCTTTGGGATCTCGGCGAGCACGGCATCCTTGTCGGCGTGGCCGGCTTTCATCGCCGCGACCGCGACCGCGGGAATAGCGGCAATCGCGGCGGCCGAGAGGCCTGCCTGCACGAATGCTCGCCGGTTGAGGCCCTTCTCTATTGAATTGGACATGCTGCCCCCCCGATTGGTTTGCGGCTCTGGCTGACGAAAATACTACCACCGCAACGGCGTCAGGCCCTTGGCGGCCGCCCGCTGCGCGCCCCCTATAGTAGAGTGGGCAGGCGCAGGCGTTCCCTGAAAATGGGTCGCGCCCTGGCGCTGCAATCCACCCGGCGGCTACGTCGAATCGGGCGGGCCCCGCGGCACAATTCTGCGTATCTGGCACACATCGTTGGGGGGACTTCGATGCGCTCCAAGTTGCTTCTCATCGCCCTGCTCGGTTGTTCTGCCGTTGCCTACGGCGCAACCACCTTCGATGGCACCCGCTGGTGGGGCATCGTCAAGGTTCTGGCCGACGACCGAATGGAAGGTCGCGAAACCGGGAGCCCCGGCGAGCGCCAGGCGCAGGAGTACATCGTCGAGCAGCTGAAGCTCGCCGGCATCGCCGCCGGCACCGCGGCGGGCTACTACCAGCCCGTAAAGCTGCGGGCGCGGGATATCGTCGAAGCCGAGACGAACGTTGCGCTCGTCACTGCGGGTCAGCCGAAGCCACTCACGATCGGCGAAGAAATCGTGCTGAGCGCACGGGTTGACCTGGCGCCCATGATCGAAGCGCCGCTCGTCTTCGTGGGCTACGGCCTCGACATGCCCGATGCGAACTACCACGATTTTTCGGGCCTCGACCTCAAGGGAAAGATCGCGGTCTACGTGCAGAGCTCGCCCGCGCGGATCTCTTCGGCGCTCTCGGCGCACTACCAGTCGCTCGGCGTTCGCTGGAAGGCGCTGCGCGCGGCGGGCGCCGTCGGCATCCTGACCATTCCCAATCCGTCGACCATGGACATCCCGTGGCCGCGGATCGCCATCAACCGCAGCCATCCGAGCATGTATCTCGTCGGGGATGAGTTCAACGAGACAGCTGATGCCCGCTTCTATGGCACCTACAATCCGGCATTCGCGGAGCAGCTCTTCGCCGGCACGAAGCACACGTTCAAGGAGCTCGCGGCGATAGCCAAGGACCGCAAGTCGATGCCGCACTTCCCGTTGCAGGTGTCGCTGCGCGCGAAGATGAAGGTAAACGTCCGCGACATCGACTCAAACAACGTCGTCGCGCGGATCCCGGGCAGCGACCCGACGCTCGCGACCGAGTACGTCGCGCTCTCGGCGCACATCGACCACATCGGGGTCGGCGAGCCGATCAACGGCGACCGGATCAACAACGGCGCGATGGACAACGGCTCCGGCAGCGCCCTGCTGCTGGAAGTCGGCCGCGCGATCGCGGCAATGCCGGTGAAGCCGAAGCGGTCGACACTTCTCGTCTGGGTGACGGCCGAGGAGAAGGGGCTGCTCGGCTCGAGGTATTTTGCCGCGCACCCCACCGCGCCGATTTCGTCGATCGTCGCCAACATCAATACGGATCAATTCCTTCCGATCGTGCCCCTCCACGTGCTGACGGTTTACGGTCTCGCGGAGTCCGATCTCGGCGATAGGATCGAGCGGCTGCTCGCCGGCACGGGCATCAAGGTACGCCCAGATCCGCAACCGCTCCGGAACGTTTTCATCCGAAGTGACCAGTACAACTTCGTCAGGAAGGGCATCCCGTCGGTGATGATGGATGTCGGCGCCGAGCCCGAGAGTGCCGACGACGCCGTCCTGAAGAAGTGGCTCGCCGAGCGGTATCACGCGCCGTCCGACGACATCAATCAGCCGGTTGATCTCGCGACCGCGACGCGCTTCGAGGAGATCACGCTCGCGCTGACCCTGGATGTCGCCAACGATCCCAAGCGTCCAGCGTGGAAGCCCGGCAGTTTCTTCCGGCGCTTCGCCACGACGGCCCACTGATCCGCCTCAAGGTTAATCGTTCCCCGGAGTTGCAATGAAATCCGTCGCCACGCTGCTGCTCTCGATAGCGCCGTTCGCGCTCGCGACCGCGCACGCGCCGCCGCTCCTTCCGGAACCCGCAGTAGCTGCCATCGTTAACGAGCTGAGCGGCGAGACGGCGAAGCGCAACCTCGAGGGGCTCGCGCGGCTGCACCGGCAGCGCGGTTCCGAGGGCTTTCGGGCCGCCGCTGCCCTGATCGCCGAGCGCGCACGAGCCTACGGCCTCGCGGACGTGCAGGTTCTCGAATTCCCGGCGGACGGCAAGATCATGTACGGAACTCAGCGTGCAAGGCTTGGCTGGGACGCGACCGAAGGCGAGCTGTCGGAACTACGGAGCGGCACGGCGTTCAAGGTCGCGAGCTTCGCGGCGACGCCCGTTGCACTCGCCGAGGACAGCGAGTCCGGGGCAGTGACCGCCGACCTCGTTGACGTGGGTGCTGGCACCAAGGAGAGCGACTACGCCGGCAAGAACGTCCGCGGCGCCCTTGTGCTCGCGAGCGCGCAGCCTGGCGCCGTGCAAGACCTCGCGGTTGGCCGGTTCGGCGCGGCCGGCATTGTGAGCTACGCCCAGAACCAGCCAACCGCGTGGTCCGGGGACAATGACAATCAGGTCCGCTGGGGCCACCTCGAGTCGTTCTCGAAGAACCCCACGTTTGCATTCATGGTGTCGCTCAAGACGGCGCGCGGGTTTGTCGAGCGGCTACGTCGCGGCGAATCGATCCGAATGCACGCGCTCGTCAAGGCCGGCCAGCACCCAAGCGCCTACCAGGTTGTCACTGGCGTCATCCCGGGCGCCGATCCCAAGCTGCGCGATCAGGAGATCGCGTTCTCGTGCCACCTCGATCACCAACGACCGGGCGCGAACGACAATGCGAGCGGGTGTGTGACGATCCTCGAGGTCGCGCGGACCCTGCAGAAGCTGATCGGCGAAGGAACGCTGGCGCGGCCGGCGCGGACACTCCGCTTCTTCTGGCCGCCGGAGGTCGAGGGCACGGTCACGCTCCTGAACGCCAAACCCGACTTCGCCGCCCGCATCAAGGCGGCCATCCACATGGACATGGTGGGCGGCGGCCCGGAGACCAAGGCGGTATTTCACGTCACGCGCGGACCCGCGAGCCTGCCCTCGTTCGTGCACGACATCGCCTGGGCGTTCGCGGACTGGGCGAACGTCGAGACCTATGACTTCGCGGCGACCGGAGTCGCGAGCTATCCGCTCGTCGCACCGGAGGGCGGCAAGGAGCCGCTCCGCGCCGAGTACTCGCCGTTCAGCATGGGCAGCGACCACGACGTCTACCAGGATTCCTCATTCGGCATCCCGTCCATCTACCTCAATGACTGGCCGGACCGGTACATCCATACCGATCTCGACACGGCCGCGAACATCGATCCGACCAAGCTCAAGCGCGCAGCCTTCATCGGCGCGGCGAGCGGCTATTTCCTGGCCGGCTTCGCTCCGCGCGACGTGGAACCGGCCGAGCGCGCGGTTGCGGCTGGCGCGCTCGCGCGCGCGTCCCTCGCGCTGCGGCGTCACTCCGCGAGCGGACCGGCCGAGCGCTACGAGGCGGCGGCGCGCGAATCGGTGCGCGAGTTCGCGGGCTCTCCCGCACCCTCGCGGCGCAACCCTGCGGCCAGGACCAAGGGTGATGCGGCGCTCGTATTCCGCAGGGTCAAGAGCCCGCGAGGCCCGTTGATGGTTTTCGGCTACGACTATTTCGCGGACCACGCGGCGGCGGCCGGAATCGCGACACCACGCCTCATCTCCTATGAGGGCGAATGGGGCGCCGGCGAGGAGTACGCCTACGAGGCACTTAACTTCGCGGACGGGCGGCGAGGCGTCCAGGAAATCGACGACGAACTGTCCGCGGAGTACGGTCCCGTGCCCCTTGAACTGGTGGCCGAGTACCTCAAGGCGCTCAAGCAAATAGGGTTGGTGGACTAGCTCCTCGCCAGGGTGGCGCGAAGTTCAAACGGAACTCGAGCGTCGCGGCCGAGCCCCGGCCGGGCCACTTCAATCACGGTCGCGCCATCAACCTGGCGACGCTCGGTTCGCGCCCCTCGACCACCCGCCGGTTGCCAATCCGCTGAGCTTTCGCGACCATCTCCGGGCGTACCCGGGGTAACTGCAAATGGATGAGCGCGGAAGCGAAGGAGATGCCCCCGGCGGTTCTGCCGCGGTGTTCGTTAGCTACGCGTCGGTCGATGCCGCACTCGCGCAGACCGTGGTCGCTGAACTCGAACGTAACGGCATCAGCTGCTGGATTGCACCTCGCGATGTCGTGCCAGGCGAGTTCTACGCCGGCGCGATCGTGCACGCGATCGATGCCGCGCATGCCGTCGTGCTCGTTCTTTCGGAGCACGCTGCGAAATCCCAGCACGTCCTCAGGGAAGTCGAGCGGGCCAGCTCGAAGCGTCTCCCGATCGTCACGCTGCGCATCGATCTCGCAGCAATGCCGGCCGAGATGGAGTACTTCCTCAATACTTCGCACTGGCTGGACGTAAGCACGACTGGAGTCCAGCGCGCGCTTCCCACGCTCGTGGAGGCGGCGCGGCGTGCGATCACCGGGGATGCAGCGTCGCTCGCAGCGAGCCGTCATTCGCCGGGCCTGCCGAACGCCGCCGTAGGCGCGCGTGTGGCACGGCGGACGCGCATGCGCCCGGGTGTCGTGGCAATCGCGGCCGCCGTTTTGCTCGTGTTCGGCTTCGCGGGCGCCGCCATGTACATGCGCTGGACTGGCGCGCGCGGCACGCTCGCGCAGACCGCGCGACCGGTCGCCGCTTCGGCGGTTCCCGCGCCGCCCCAAGTACCGGAGGCATCGATCGCGGTATTGCCTTTCATCGACATGAGCGAGAAAAAGGACCAGGAGTATTTCTCCGATGGGTTGTCGGAGGAACTCATCAACATGCTGGTCAAGGTCCACGGCTTGCGCGTGCCGGCCCGGACGTCGTCGTTCTACTTCAAGGGCAAGACCACGACGATCGCGCGTATTGCCGAAGAGCTGCGCGTATCGAATGTGCTTGAGGGGAGCGTCCGCAAGTCGGGCAACCGGCTTCGCATCACGGTCCAGCTGGTCCGGGCGAGCACGGGGTATCACCTCTGGTCAGAGACGTACGATCGGCGGACCAGTGACATCTTCCGGATACAGGAGGAAATCTCGAAGTCCGTGGTCGACGCGCTGAAGGTCTCACTGCTGCCCAACGAATCGCCTGCGGCCGTGAGCAGGCCAAGCTCCGACGTCTATACGCTCTTTCTTCAGGCGCGCGCACTGATCGCGACTCACGGGACGCCGGAAACCGAGACTGCCGCCGGGTATTTGCGAAGGGCGCTTGAGATCGACCCGAAATTCGCGCCGGCGTGGGCGCTGTACGTGAAAACACGAACCATGCTGCTGGACGCTGACGCCATTCCCTACCGGCGAGCGCACGACGAAGCCCTCGATGCGGCGCGCCGAGCGATTGCGGCCGATCCAGCGCTCGGCGCCGCGCACATGGCGATGGTCCGTTTTCACATCTATTTCGACTGGGACTGGATCGCAATGGCGGATGAAGTCGCCACGGCCCGACGCCTCGATCCGCGCGACGCCGACACACTGCGATATGCCGGCTCACTGGCGCTGACCCTTGGGCGCGCCGAAGAAGCAGTGTCCCTGTTCCAGCGCGCTGGTGACCTCGACCCGCTGGATGGAGCGAACTATATCTTGCTCGGCAAGGCCGAGCTCGCGCTGGGTCGGTTAGCCGCCGCCCGCCAGGCGTTCCAGCGCTCCGTCGAACTTCATCCCCACCTCGGCGCTCAATACATGCTGGGCGAGGTGGCAAGGCTGAGCGGCGACCCCGCCGCGGCGCTCGCGATTTTCGAGCACGAACCGGGCGAAGATGATCGACTTTTCGGCGAGGCCTTGACGCTAAGGACGCTCGGCCGTGGCGCCGAGGCAGACGCTGCACTGGCGACGCTCGAGTCGAAGTTTGCGAACACGGACGCATACGCTATCGGATGTGTCTATGTCGTTCGAGGCGAGACAGATCGCGCCTTCGCCTGGCTGAGCCGAGCCTACGACCAACACGATCAGTCCCTTACGTCCCTGAAGTCGGACCCAATACTGAAGGCCGTCAGCGGCGACGCGCGGTTCGCTGCGCTATTGCGCAAGATGAAGCTGCCCGAGTAGCGACTCCGCTGCAGGCAGGCGCATGCGCGAGGGCCGCGAGGTAGGCTACGCGGACTGACGTACCGTCTCGCGGGGTTGCTGTCGCTCGCCGCCAGCGAATACACTGCCGATGATGCGGGCGTAGTTCAATGGTAGAACTGTAGCTTCCCAAGCTACTAACGTGGGTTCGATTCCCATCGCCCGCTCCATATTCTGCTACCCGCTCCCGTCACGCGCCCTGACATGGACAAGCGCTATGCTCGTCATCGCGCAGCACAACATTTCGAATCGCCGGGGGCGCCGATGTTCATCTTCTGGGGAAGGAAGCCGGTCTACCGCAAGATCGGCTTCGTCGCGGACTATTGCCCCATCTGTCGCGCCGCCCGGGCCTTCGCGCTCCGACGGGTCGGCTCCGCGGGCCACGTCTACTACGTCAGTTTTGGCGAAGGGCAACTGGTCGGCTACGACAAGACGTGCCAGGAGTGCGGTACGGTGCTGCGCGCCGAACCGACGGCGTACGCATCGATCGCCAAGACCGCGACCAACATCGACGCCCTCACGACACTGACGTTCCCGAGCCTCGGCCAGGTCTACGCTGCGCGCTTCGCGCTTGAGCAGAAGGTGCGCGAGGCGCCTGAAACGCTGTCGGTCGATGAGCGACGCGGGCTGATTCGCAATGCTTTCCTGTTGATCTCGCCGAAAGTCGAGAAGCGGTTCGCCTCGACCCACATCGACAAGGAAACCGGCTTTGCGATTCTCGCCGCTCTCGTGCTGATTCTCGTCGGACCTGCGCTCAGCAGGGTCGTCACGCCCGAGATGACCGAGCTGACGCTCCTGGTCGGCCTCGTGATCGGCTTCGCGCTCGTCATCTGGCAGGGATCGATGTCCGGTCGGCGCTTCATGAACCGCCAGATCGTTCCGGCCCTGGCGAAGACCCTCCGCCCGCTCCATCCGACCGAGGATGAACTCCGCCCGGTCATCGCGGAACTCACCCAGCTCAAGCACAAGCTTGGCCGGAAGCTCCGCCTCGCCGACCTGCAGACGGCGCTGACCGAACCTGCACCGACAGCGTAGACACCGCCTGCCCGGAAGAGACATGAGCCGATCGGCTCAGCGCAAACCACCCGGATTCCGCCGCTTCCTTCCTTCGTTTCAAGATTGCGAGCATCATGCGCGGATGCGGGACCTGGCACCGCGGCGGGCCGCGAGGCCGTGCTGCGCCGACGTGCCAGCTTGCGGGGGATCGCCGCCCGGACCCGACGGTGCAGGGAGCGCGTAAAGAATGAACAGGCGCCGCAGGTTCTGTCCATGTCGTTGAGCGACGTTCTCGCCAAGACCTACGTGGAAGCCGCCAATTACGCGGCGACTCACACGCTCGATCCGCACTCGCGCGCCGGGGCTGCCATCGTGACGCCCGAGGGCAAATGCATCGTGATGGCGCACAACAAGCTCGCGCGCGGCGTCAGCAACGAACCCTGGCGCTGGAACCGGCCGCAGCGCTACCTGTACGTCGAGATGGCGCCGCGCGCCGCGATCTACGAAGCCGTCCGCCGCGGCGAGAAGATCGAGGGCAGCTGGATGGTGACGACGGTGTTCCCGGCCGCCGATGACGCACGGGCGATCATCGAGACGGGCTTCCGTGGACTCGCGTCCCCGGCGCCCGATCTCTCCGATTCCTTCGAGAGTGATTACCTGGTCTCGGCCCAGCGCATGCTGTTCGAGGCGGCGCTCAAGGTCGAGTACCTGACCGTCGCCCCGGCGTAAGTCCCTGACTTACGGAGCGATCCGGCTCGCGGCCAGCGTCTGGCCCTGGATTTGGCCCGTGAGTGACGCGACCGCGTTGATGTCGGCATCACTCCACGCCATCTTGATCGCCCCGAGAGACGCACTGCCGCGGCTCAGCGTCACGTTCGCCGACACCGCGCCCGTCGTCGTGTTCCACTTGATCTTGCCGGAGACGGCCACGTCGTTCGTGAATTCGACACCGTCGAGCACGAACACGTACCCGGTCGCGGAGTCGCTGTAGCTGAACGTGCCACCACGCAGGCCGCTGCCATTCGTACCGAGCGAGGCCCAGTAACGCGCGAGCACGTCGCCCACGGCCTCGAGCGCCGACGCGGCGATGCGTCGTTGCGCGGCGGTTGCGGCGTTGCCGTTCAGAGCCGTGACCGGCGCGAGTTCCGCCGCTGTTCGCGCAAAGAGCGGGACCGTGCGCACGGGCCGCACGCTCGCGGTGCAGCTCGTGTCACCGGTCGCGAGATTCTTCACGAACCGCTGCACGATGCCGAGCGAGCAGCCGATGTAGTCCTGGTCGGCAACGACGTGAAACTGGTTCGGCACGATGACGTGCGTGGCATTCGGGAACTGCGCGGTAGTCTCGTTCGCGTCCTCGACCGAGGTGATCGAGTCGATGTCACCGGACAGGACCAGCGTCGGCACGCTCGGGAAGTGCGCGCTCGGCGGCAGCGGCTGTCCTTGAGTCTGCGTTGCCGGCGGCGCGCGCCACGGCAGGCACGTATCGAGCGGCGTGATGTAGACCTGCGACTGCAAACCCTCGTCGACCGTGAACGGTGCGAACAGGTTGGGGCGGTTGACCCGCGCGCTCGCGAGCGCCGACTGGTACTGCTGCTTGCGCACGGAGTCCGACGCCGTCAGGTCATAGAGGAGCGGATAGTCCGAGCAGATGACGGCCGTGTAGAGGCCGTAGCTGAAGTCGGCGGGGAGATCGGTTGAGCCGGTGTTCGACTCGGCGACCAACCGCAGCAAGGGCAGCGAGTCGCCCGAGCTCAGCCACGCGCGCGAGGCCGCATCGAGGTCGCGGTAGATCGATGCACCGAACCCTGCCGAATCGATCAGGAAGATCAGCGAGTCCGTGTCGACACTCGCCTGCGCGGGCTCGCCGTTGGCATCAGGCGCCGTGCCGGTGATCGGTGTCTGGCGCACCGCAGCGATCACGCGCTGCATCCGGGCACTCGCCGTCCCACCGAGGGAGGAACAGCTCGGCGAACGGGAGCACGTTAGATCGATGCTCGACCACGCCTTCGCCCAGTCCGTGCCGAACCACGGATCCGGCGCGCGCACCGGGTAGGCGCTGTCGAGGATGATGCTGCGCAGACGAGCAGGATAGAGGCCGGCGAGCACTTGGCCGACGAAGGTGCCGTAGCTGTCGCCGTAGAAATCGACCTGGTCGATCGTGAGCGCGTCGAGCACGGCGCTGATGTCGCCCGCGGCAAAAGCGGTTCCGTAGAACCACGCGGATTTTCCGAGCTGCTTCGAGCATGCACCGACGGCGCTCAACGCGACCGAGCCGCCCTGCAGCGCCGGGCAGTCAACCGGGTCGGAGAGGCCCGTGCCGCGCTTGTCGATGATCAGGACCTCGCGACGGTTGCGAAGCGCATCGAAGAGCGCGAGGTAGAAGTCCCGCGTCCCGGTCGATGAATAGCCCGGACCGCCTTCCTGCGGAAGGATCGTCCCGAGCGAGGGCTTGGAGGTGTCGGTGCGCGGGTAGTATTCGAACCCGACGGTGATCGTGCCCGGAACCGCGCCGGACGGATCGAGCGGTCGGACGATGGCACCGCAATAGCCGTTGTAATCCGTGTTACATAACGTCAGTGTCAGGTGGCCGACCGATATCGAGGATGGTGGTGCGGCCAGGGCAGCCTGGGCGACGAGCCCGAGCGCGATCGAGAGAACGCCACCGAGCAGTGTCTTGGCATGCATGAACATTTTGATTCCCCCGCGCCGCGTTGTTTTGATCGAGCCTAGCACGCGCGCCGTGACACCGCGTCGATAGTCGCCGCTTACATGCAGGACGCGCCGCGTCGTTGCAGTGCGCCAATTTTCGCACCCGAGCCCAGCACGAACACCATGACCACCGAACTCATCTTCCGCGACGATGCGTACCTAAAGACCGCGACGGCCCGGGTCGTCGCCATCGGGCCGCGTGGCATCGAACTCGACCGCACGATCTTCTATCCGCTTGGGGGCGGGCAACCCGGCGACACCGGCGTCCTGACGCGCGAGGACGGGACGTCGGTGCGCATCATCGATGCGCGCAAGGGCGAGTCGCCCGACGCCGTCATTCACATCGCCGCGCCCGATGCGCCGCCACTCGCGTTGGGTGAATCCGTCACCGTCGCCCTCGACTGGGAGCGTCGCTACGCACTGATGCGGCTGCACACGGCGCTGCACGTCATGTCGTGCGTCGTGATCGCGCCGGTGACCGGCGGCAACATCGCCCCCGACAAGGCCCGTCTCGACTTCGACATCGAGATGGAAGCACTCGACGCGGGCCGCATCGAGACGGGTACGAATGAGCTCATCGCGCGCGGCGTCGCAACCGAGACGGTCTGGATCACGGATGAGGAACTCGACGCGCGCCCCGAGCTCGTCAAGACGATGAGCGTGAAGCCCCCGCGCGGTGCTGGCCGCGTCCGCCTCCTCAGCATTCCGGGCATTGACCTGCAGCCCTGCGGTGGCACGCACGTGCGCAACATCGCCGAGATCGGACCGATCCGCGTGCTCAAGATCAAGAGCGAGGGCAAGCGCAATCGCCGCGTCGAGATCGCCCTCGCGACCTGACGCGTCAAGCGGCTCTCAGTCGAGCAGCGGTCGCGCGTCGAAGAACGTTGCGAACACGAGCGCCCCCACGACGCCAACCGCGGCGGTGAGCATGAACGCCGCAGCGTAGGTCCCTGTCACGTCGACGAGCCAGCCGGTCAGGCTCACACCGACGATCCCGGGGATGGTCGCGATCGCGTTGACGACGCCGCTGACAAGTCCGCCGTGCTTCGGCGCGACGTCAAGCATGCTCGGGGAAGAGCCGCACCAGCAGCAGCCGAGTGCGCCCGCGGCGACACAGATCAGCGTCGTCGCAATCTCCGGAGAGGCGACGTTCCGGACCGCGAGCAGACATGCGGCCGGTACCAGGAGGCCCGTGCACTGCATGAGCTTGCGGACAACCGTGACGCTGACTCCGCGCGCGATCATCCGGTCCGAGACCGAGGCCGCGACGTTCGTGACTGCCAGCATCGCAAGCCAGGGCGCCGCCGACAGGAGACCGGCACTCGCAATGCCGACGCCGTGCACCTTGTGGAAGTAGCTCGGCAGCCACGACAGCAGTACGTAGAGATTCCAGGTCAGCGCGAAATGACCGACGATGATCGCGAACACCGGCACGCGCAGCAAGAGTCGCCGCCACGGCGCCTTCCGTTCCGGCATTGCAGCCTGGCCGCCTGCGGGCAGCAGGCGACGTTCCGCGACAGAGAGGCGCGTGTCCCTCGCGGGGTCGTCCCGCACCTGCCAGAACCAGACGGCCGCCCAGACGAGGCCGACACTGCCCGCAGCATAGAAGGAAGTCGGCCAGCCATAGCGGGCGATGATCCAGCCGGTCGCGGCGAGGCCCGCAATTGTGCCGAGCGGGACGCCGCTCAGCAGCCGCGCGACCGCGCGCGCCCGCTCCGCGGCGGGCACCCAGCGCCCGAAAAGCTCGTACGCCGCAGGGAACATCGCTGACTCACCGACCCCCATGCCGATGCGCGCCGCAATCAGGTACGGGAGCGGCAGGGCGGCGGCGACCGGCGTCAGCAACGTGAAGATGGACCAGAGGACGCCGGAAATGCCGAGGACCAGCGCACCGCCGAAGCGCGTCGCGAGCCAGCCGCTCAGCGGCATGACCAGCATGTAGCCCGTGAAAAACGAGGAGAGCACGAGGCCCTTCTGGGTATCCGACCAGCCGAGGTCGTGCGCCATGACCACGGCTGCGACGCCGATGTTGGTGCGGTCCGTGTAGCCGATCAGGCAGGAGAGCGCCGCAAGCGCGACGACAAACTGCCGGCGCGGCCAGGCAGTCACGCCCGACTCCCGGCGCGGGGATGCCAGCGGACGCCGTGACAGTCCGCACACACGCTCGCGCGCTCCCTTACACCCTGGGCCACGTCGGTCAACCTCCCCCCCGGTTGATCCGAGACTGCACTGCGCCCGCGGAGCACGCAACCTCGCACGCGGGAGGGAGCCGTGGGATCATCGCCCTCCGGCCGAGGTCGGCCGTGGGAGCACAGCGAGTGAGTTCGAAGAAGCGAGCATCGACGACCCCGTCCACCCGCTCAAGTCCGCCGAGCGCATTCACGCGCGTACGCCGACTCGGCAAGCGCGGCGCGTACGACGCGAAGACGATCCACTCGATTCTCGATGCGGCCACGCACTGCCACGTCGCGCACGTGATCGACGGCCGGCCCGTCGCGTTGCCGACGCTGCACTGGCGGCACGGCTCACGCCTCTACTGGCACGGCAACGCCGCGAGCCGCATGCTCGCTGCCAATTCTGCGGGCGGCGAGGTCTGCGTGACGGTGACGATCATCGAGGGCTTCGTCCTCGCGCGCTCGGGCTTCAACCATTCGATCAACTACCGCTCGGTCATGTGCTTCGGCAAGCCCGTCGAGATGACGGATCCCGCGGAAAAGAGCGTCGCGCTCGAGCACTTTCTCGAGCACTGGCTGCCCGGCCGATGGGCAGAGCTCCGGCCCCCGACGCGCAAGGAACTTGCCGCGACCAAGGTCCTCTCCATTCCACTTGATGAGTCCTCGGCGAAGATTCGTGAAGGCGGCCCCCACGATCCCGCCGATGATGCAGGCTGGCCCACGTGGGCGGGCGTCATACCGCTCGTGCAGCGCGCCGGCGCACCCATCGTGGCGGACGATTACACGGGCTCGCTGGCCGCGCCACGCCTCGCTGGGATCACCGAACTTGGTAACTCGAAGCGTCGCCGGTAGCGGCGCGATGCGCCGGCCACACGTCGACCCGGACAAAAACGGCACCACTAAAACTGGCTGACGAAAGAGGACATCCATGGGATCCGCGCATTCGCTCTTTGCGGCGACGATCGCCCTCGCCATCACCCTGCCTGCGCCGAGTCGCGGCGAGTCATTCACGCTCGAGCAGGTACTGAGTGCTCCGTTCCCGTCCGACCTCGTGGCCGCGCCCGATGGCGGGCGGTTCGCGTGGGTGAGCGACGCCTCGGGGCGTCGCAACGTCTGGCTCGCGACGCCGGCCGCCGGCGGTTACACCTCGAAGGCCCTCACCCACTACACGGACGATGACGGCCTCGAGATCGCCGATCTCGCGTTTGTGCCGAAGACCGGAGCGGTCCTCTACGTTCGCGGTGGAGATTTCGAGACGCCGAACAAGCCGCCACCGAATCCGGCGCACCTGGCCCAAGGCGTCGAACAGCACATCTACCTCGCGGGCCCGGGCGCAGGCGTGCCGATCAAGCTCGCGGACGGTCGCGCGCCGGTCGCATCGCCGGCGGGGGACCGGATCGCGTTCGTGCGCAAGGGCGAGGCCTGGACGATCGCGCCGCAGCGTGATGCCAAGGCGTCGCCGCTCTTCAAGACGCGCGGTGAAGTTGACTCGTTGCACTTCTCTGCCGATGGTTCGGCGCTCGCATTCGTCAGCAACCGAGGCGATCACAGCTTTGTCGGTGTCTACACGTTTGCGAACAAGTCGCTGCGCTGGGTCGATGCGAGCCTCGCGTTCGACGTCGAGCCCCGCTGGTCGCCCGATGGCAAGCGTCTCGCGTTCCTCCGGATCCCCTCGACGCACGATGAGATAGCGATCAAGGGCCACCGCACCGGCTCGCCCTGGTCGATCTGCGTGACGACCCTCGCCGATGGGCGGACGGCGGAGATCTACCGCGCGCCGCGCGGCGCGGGCAGCGTCTTCCATCCGCTCGATGCGAGCGCACAGCTTTTCTGGACGCGGGGCGACCAGATCGTGTTCCCGGCCGAGAACGATGGCTGGCAGCATTTCTACGCCGTCCCGTCGCACGGTGGCGAGGCAAAGCTCCTGACCCCGGGCAACTTCGAGATCGAATACGCGAGCGCAGCTCCCGATGGCTCGGCAATTGTCTTCGCGAGCAACGCCGAGGACATCGATCGGCGCCACCTGTGGCGCGTCGAGTTTCCGGGCGGCGCGGTGCGGGCCGTCTCGGGCGGCACTGGCATCGAGACGCTTCCGGTCGTCGCGAGTGACGGCGTCTCCGTCGCGATGCTGCGCTCCGACGCGCGTCTTCCCATGCGACCCGCCGTACTCTCCGCCGGACACGCGATCGTGGACCTCAAGACCGATGAGCGGCCAAAGGATTTCCCTGCCGCTGCGCTCGTGCTGCCGGAGTCGGTCCGCCTCCCCGAACGCGCCGGCATCGCGGCTCACGCGCAGCTCTTCCTGCCACCCGCGGGTGCGCCGGGCCAGCGCCACCCGGCGGTCGTCTTCATGCACGGCGGTCCAATCCGGCAGATGCTGGTCGGCTGGCACTACATGGACTACTACAGCAACGCCTACGGCCTCAACCAGTACCTGGCCAGCCGTGGCTACGTGGTGCTCGCGCTCAACTACCGTTCCGGCATCGGCTACGGCCTCGACTTCCGCGAGGCCGAGCACGAGGGCTCCGACGGCGCCGCGGAGTACAACGACCTGCTCGCCGCGGCCGACTACCTGCGCGCCCGCGCGGACGTCGATCCCGCGCGCGTCGGGCTATGGGGCGGCAGCTACGGCGGTTACATGACCGCGCTTGGCCTCTCGCGGAATTCCAATCTGTTCGCGGCCGGCGTCGACCTGCACGGCGTGCACGACTGGCACCACTGGGACCTGACCCAGCGCGACATGCATCCTTACTACGAGCTCGACGCGCCGCCCGCCGCCGTCGCCACGGCGCTCGCGGCTTCGCCCGTGAGCGCAATCAGCCAGTGGCGCTCGCCGGTGCTGCTGATCCACGCAGACGATGATCGCAACGTCGATTTCTCGGAATCCGTGCGCCTCGCCGAGTCGCTGCGCGCGGCCGGCGTCGACTACAGCGAGCTCGTCTTTCCGGACGAGATTCACGACTTCCTGCGTCACGAGACCTGGCTCAAGGCCTACACGGCGACGGCCGCGTTCCTCGACAGCAAGCTCACGCACTGAACGGCCACACATGACGGCGATGCGCGCGACTCTCGCCGCGTTACTGCTAGCAGCGGGCCTCGCGCCATCCATCGCCGCGGCGGCGCCGGCTGCGACGACTTTCCTCACGGACTCCGCGGCGATCGAACGCGTGCTCGCGCTGGCCGATGAACGCCTCGCGCTGATGCCCGCTGTCGCTGCAGCGAAGTGGCCCCGTCACGTGCCCGTTGCCGATCCCGCGCGCGAGGCAGTCGTGATCCGAAGCGCCGGCGAGCGCGCCGGGCGGATGGGCCTCGATGCCCACGCGGTCGAGAACTGGACTGCGGTGCAGATCCGCCTTGCGCGGGCGAGCCAGGATCGCCTGTATGCACATTGGGACGCGAGCGGATTTGACTACCCAGGCACGGCGCCTGACCTCGCGACCGAACTTCGCCCGCAGCTCGACCGCCTGGCGGACTCGAGCCTTGCAGCGCTCTATGTCGCGGCACCGATCCTTGGCCGTCCTGATCTCGCAACGCCGGCAGCCGAGGTCGCGATGCGCGCGCTGCCCACCACTCGCTGGTCGAATGCCGATCGTGCGGAGCTGCTCGCGGCACTCGCGCAAGTCCGGTTCGCCACAGCCGGCTCCGCTGCACGCGCGCGCGCGGCCGGGATCTTGAGGATCGGCACGCCGGGCGACTATGCGCCATTCGCCGTCGCGAAGGACGGCACGGTGGAGGGCGCCGACATCGAGCTCGCGACGCAGCTCGCGCAGGCGCTCGGCCTTCGGCCGGTGTTCGTGCAAAGCGCCTGGCGCTCGCTCACCGATGACCTGCGCGACGATCGCTTCGACATCGCCGTTGGCGGGATCTCGGTCACGCCCGCGCGCTCGGCGCTCGCCGCCTTCTCGCTCCCCACCAGTCGTTCCGGCAAGACCGCGATCGGTCGCTGCGCGGACGCCGCGCAGCTGACGAGCCTTGCCACCATCGACGCGCCGGCCATAACGGTCGTCGTGAACCCGGGCGGGACCAACGAAAGCTTCGCGCGGAGCCACCTCAAGGCCGCGCACCTCGCCGTGCATGACGACAACCGTACCGTCTTCGACGAAATCCTCGAGCACCGCGCGGATGTGATGTTCACCGACGAGATTGAAGTGGCGCTCGCAACGCACCGCCACCCGGCGCTTTGCCGGCTGCTGCGCGAAGCATACGATCCTGCGGACAAGGCATTCCTGATGCCGCGCGATGCCGGCTGGACGGAGGCGGTGAACCCCTGGCTCGGGCACGAGATCGCGCTCGGCAGGCCAGCCCACGTTCTCGAGGACTACCTCGCGCGCTGACCTTCAGGCGCCGCACGCGGGCGCTACCCTCCGCCGTCAATCGTTGTACGCTGTGGCACCTCTCAGGGAGCTACACCATGGTCACGCGGCGGCAGTTCTTTTCCTCTGGCGCAGTTGCAGCCGGCGGCCTTCTCGCCTTCGGCGCCGACGCCGCCAAGGCCCATAAGCCCGTGGTTCCGGGCGCCCTGCCGCCGTCGATCGAGCGCCTGAAGTCGCGCCGGCACGAAGCAAAGCCCATCACCCGCGAGGAACGTCGCGCGCGCCAGGAGCGCGCACGCAAGCTCATGGCCGACGCCGGGCTCGATGCGATCATGCTGGCCGATGGCACATCGCTCGATTACTTCACCGCCATAAAGTGGTGGGGCAGCGAGCGCTTCTTCGTCGCGGTGCTTCCGGCAAAGGGCGAGCCGTTCTACGTCTGCCCGGCCTTCGAGGAAGGCCGGGCGCGCGAGCAGCTCGCGCAGGGACCGGACGGCGAGCACCCGGACGTCCGGCCCTGGCAGGAGGACGAAAGCCCGTACGAGCGCCTCGCGCAGGGGCTCACGGACCGCGGACTCACGGGCGCCCGGATCGGCGTCGAGGAGACCGTCCGCTTCGTGTTCGTGGATGCGATCGCGAAGGTGGCGCCGAACGCGAAGCTCGTGAGTGCGACCTCGGTGACCGCTGGCTGCCGCATGATCAAGAGTCCCGCCGAGGTGGCGCTGATGCGTCTCGCTTCCGAGGTCACGCTCGCGGCCTACGAGGCGGCGTACCACGCGATCGTGCCCGGCATGACCCAGATTGATGTCGGCAACCTGACACGACAGGCCCACGACCGGCTCGGATTCGAGGGCGCCGCCGACCTCGTGCTGGTTGGCGAGTACTCGGCGTTCCCCCACGGCTCGGTCGCCCCGCAGCGCATCAGCGAGGGGACGATCGTGCTGTTCGACGGCGGTTGCGTCATCGATGGTTACTGCTCCGATATCAGCCGAACCTTCGTGCTCGGCAAGGCGACTCCGAAGATGAATTCCGTGTTCGATACTGTTCACCGCGCGCAGTCGGCGGCACTCGCCGCGGCGCGTCCCGGCGTCGAATGCGGGTCGATCGATGCCGCCGCCCGCAAGGTCGTGACGGACGCCGGCTACGGTCCCGACTACAAGCACTTCACGCACCGCCTCGGGCACGGCATGGGCATGGACGGCCACGAGTGGCCGTACCTCGTGCGCGGCAACAAGACGCTGCTGGCCGCCAACATGACCACGAGCAACGAACCCGGCATCTACATCCGCGGCGAGTTCGGCGTCCGCCTCGAGGACGACATGCACGTGACCGAGACGGGTGCCGAGCTCTTCACGCCGCAGAGCCCGTCGCTCGAGCGTCCTTTCGACCGCTCCTAGTGAGGGTCGGACGCGGAGGGTCGCCAAACGGCCGCCGCGCCAGCGCTCAAGAGGACGTGGTTCGCGCCGATAGGTCGGGTTAATCCGGGGATCTGGTGGACCGACTGTGGCCGACGCAACCGACTGGAAGGCTAAGCACCTAAGCTCGCTACGCGAGATGGAACTCGAGGAGCGCCGCTGGCGTTCCCTCGAGCAGGTGCTCCGGCGCCTGGTCAATCGGCTCTGCGCATCGGCGATGGGGATCGACCCACGCCTCGACGCCCAGCTGTCGAAGCTCGCCGAGGCCAACCGTCGCAACGCCGACGTCACCGAGCTCGGCGCGCGGCACGACTCGCTGTCCGATGCGCTGAAGTCACTGGACGCTGGGGTCGGTACCGCGACCGTCACCGACTTCACCGCGACCATCCCGGTGACCCGCGCGATGCTGCCGAAGCCCGCACCGCCCGCCGCGGCGCCCGCGACGAGCGCGGGACTGCCGGCGTTGCGCACCGCGGCCGGCAAGGTCATCGAGCGCCTCGCCGCCTCGAACCCCAGGGATCCCCGCATCCAGGAATTGAAAGGCCGGCTCGGCACCGCGCGCGACGATGCGGCGCTCGCGGGGCTCCTCCTCAACGTGGCCGACCTGGTCGCCGAATTCGGCGCCGACGTCGCGCGCGAGCGCGCCGTC
>CAYNCY010000014.1:0-18822 GCA_964395195.1 uncultured Steroidobacteraceae bacterium | reverse complement strand
AGATCCGCGAGCGGATCGTAGCGCTCGGGCTCCATTCCCTGGCCGAGCAGAAGGGCCAGCCAGCTGTCCGGATTGAAATGCTCCTCGTCGAGGAGCGCGATCCGCCCGGATTCCTTGAAGAGGTCGAGCTTCGCGCGGAGTGGCCCCGGCATCACCGCCGTCCCGCGTGCCTGCCAGAACGCGGTGTCGGTGCGAGTCGTCACGTGGAAATGGGCGGCGAGGAAGTCACGGATGCGCTCGTGCTCGAGGCTCGTCAGCCGGTTGTACTCGGCGATGTCGGGCGGGCTTACGCGACAGACCGGGAAGAGGGACAGGAGGCGCGTGACGGCGGTCTGCGCGAGATGGAGCGAGGTTCCCTCGAGTGCACCGAAACCGTCCGTGGCGAGCGCGAGGCAGTTCCGGCTCCAGAAGCTCGTCGGCCGGCCGGCCGGGAATCGCAGCAGGCGCGCGTCGGTCGACGTGCCGCCCGAATCCGCGTCCAGCATCGTGCGAGCGTCCGCATCGGACGTGAGCGCGCTCGAGTAGGCGAAGCCGACCTCCGTCGAGTGCTGCAGGGGCAGCTCCCATCGATAGCCCCACGGCGCCGCGCAGAATCGCGACCGCGGTGGCGGCGGTTCGGTCGTCGCCGCGCTCGCGATCCAGGCGCGATCGCACGGCAGCCACTCCCGCCAGTCGATTGCCGGGCCGTGTCCCGCCCTTTCCTGAAGCAGCGGGCCCGCACCGCCGCAGTCGACGTAGAGGTCAGCAACCTCGGATGAGCCGCCCGACAACCGAAGCCCGTCGATGAAGCCGTCGGTTGCGCGCACGGAGACGTCGACGACCTCCGCCGCGATCCGGCGGACACCTCGCGCGAGCGCGTGCTGCCGGAGGTATGCCTCGAGCCGCTCGGCGCCGAAGTGATAGCCGTGCGAGAGGAGGGAGAGGACCGAGCGCGCGTCCGTCGACGGTGAGGCGAAGCGGCCGTGACTCGCCGCCATTGCAGCGATGGAGTACTCCTCGATTGCGGGAAGGTCGCCGTGTCGCCGCAGTCGCAGCCAGTGGTGATGAAAAGCGACGGCGTTCAACCGCGCTCCGAGCGCGCCGAAACCGTGGAAGTACCGCTCGCCGGACGCGCCCCAATCGACGAATTCGGAGCCCAGGCTGAACGTCGCTTGAGTGCAACGCACCAAATCCAATTCGTCGAGGCCGACCGCGGCGAGGAGTGAATGAAAAGAGGGGGAGGCGGCCACGGCATGGGGACGCGCGGGGCCCGCGGTCGGCTCGAGGACGCGGACTGCGCAGAACGCGGGATCCAGCCGGCGCACGAGTATCAGGGCCGCGAGCCACGCGGGCGCGCCGCGACCCACGATCAAAATGCTGCGGATGCGATCTTCGCGCATGGACTTAAAACCGCTCCCCGCTCACGGACTCGGCGCGCGGGCCTGAGTCATTCGCGCGGCGATGTTGTGCGACCGCGACAGATATTGAATCGGCGGCGTTGACAGATATAATCCTATTTATCGTATAATACGATTATAAGGGTTCGACCCAATTAGACACTGAGCGTCTCGCTCACAGGGGGAATGGCGTGAAATCCAGGACAAAGCTGCCTATTTGCGGGACCGGCGCGCTCGCAATCTTCGCCTCGTTCGGGGCGCTGGCCGATCCGACGCCGCCTTCCAACACCCTGGAAGACGTGGTCGTGGTGGGCGTGCGGCAGGCACTTCGTGATTCCGTGATCATGAAGAAGAACTCGGAGCTGATCAGCGACAGCATCTCGACCACCGATATTGGCGCGCTTCCGGACGTGACGATAGCGGAAGAGCTGAACCGCCTCCCCGGCGTGAACACGACCCGCGATCGCGGCAACGCGAGCCAGGCGGCGGTTCGCGGCCTCGGCCCCCGGCTCGTCCTCGGTCTCGTGAACGGCCGCGAAGTGGCCTCGTCCGAGCCCTCGCAGGACCTGCGCTGGGAAATCTACCCCTCGGAAATCCTCGCGGGCGCGAACGTCTACAAGACCCAGGATTCGACGCTCGTCCCCGGCGGCATCGCGGCGACCATCGACATCCGCACGCTCTCCCCGCTCGAGTATCACGGCCCCGAGTTCAGCTTCCGCGCGGGACCGACGTACAACGCGGAGGGCAAGGACCTCCCGGGCTACAGCGGCACCGGTTACCGCGGCAGCGGTGGCTACATCCACCACATCAATGACGATGTCGCCTTCTCGCTCGCCGCGAGCGTGCAACGCGAGAAGAACGGCTTCCCGGACTTCCGCACCTTCGGCTGGAACACGCCGGCGAACTCCGGTGGCAACACGGGCGATCTCAACAACGATGGCGTGCCGGACAACACCACCTGGGGCCTCGTCACCGAGGTCAAGGAAATCACCCAGGACCGTGGTGCGCTCGCCGGCACCATCGAGTGGAAGAGCAGCGACACCCTGACGATCAAGGCCGACGCGCTCTACTCGCAGTACGAGATCAAGGAAAACCAGTTCCAGGCCTGGTACGGCAACAACGTCACCGGCAACTGGGCGAACGGCAACCTCGGCGACTACACGGGTCCGGGCGATTCGTTCACGATCGTCAACGGCTCGGTGGTCGGCGCGACGATGACGGGGGCCTTCCCGAACTACGAGAGCGCGATCGCGCGCTACGACGAGCGGCACACGCTCCTGGTCACCGGCCTCAACGCCGCGTGGAAGACCGATCACTGGGACAACTCGGCGGACCTGTCGTACTCGGACGCGTGGCGCAAGAACCGCTGGGAGGCGATCTACCTCTCGGACCTGTACCCGAACAACCTCACGTTCAACGTGCAGGACGGCCAGGTGCCGTACGGCGCGGTGTCCGGCCTCGATCCGGCCGACCCGACGCTGCAGACGGCGGGGGGATTTCGCAGCAACAGCGGCTCGAACGTGAATGGCACGGGCCAGAGCGATGGTCCGGAGGTCACGAAGGACAGCCTCGCCGCGCTCGCGCTCAACTTCTCGCGGAAGTTCGACAACTCGAACTGGACCGCGATCAAGTTCGGCGCGCGCTTCTCGGATCGCGAAAAGACCCACCACCACAGCCGCTGGGGCCTGTGTGCGGGCACGGGCTCGACGACCTTCACGACGCCCTACAACCAGGGCTCGCAGGTCTGCCCGGCCGGAAGCGGCGTGGTCTCGCTCGCGAGTGCGGGGCTTTCAGAGTTCACCGTGCCGAGCTTCACGGCGCCGCCGATGGTCTACGGCAACTTCGATTCGCTCCGGCCGCTCGTGTACCCGAACGACTCCGAGCCCGCCGGTGCCGAGCTCCTGCTCGAGCACACGAAGGTCACGGAGAAGTCGACGGAAGGGTACGTTCGGCTCGACTTCCAGGGGAACCTGGGATCGGCGCCGCTGACCGGTGACATCGGTGTTCGCGTCGCTCACCTGTCGACGACGAGCTCGGGCTTCCAGTCGCCGGACGGCGTGACCTATAACCCCGTGTCGGTCGGCAACAGCTACACGAACGTGCTGCCGAGCCTGAACGCGATCCTGAAGCTCACCGACGACACGCGCCTCAGGTTCGGCGCGAGCATCGCGATCGCGAGGCCGCCGCTCGATGCGCTGACGACCGGTTTCTCGCTGAGCTCGGGCGGTACCGGCCAGCCGACCGGCGGTGGCGGCAACCCGACGCTGAAGCCCTACAAGGCCGACAACCTCGACCTCTCGTACGAGTGGTACTTCCATCCCGAGTCGCTCTTCTCGGTGGCGGTCTACTACAAGGACGTCAAGGACATGATCGGCGCCGGTACTTCGACGCAGGTCATCAACGGCACGGCCTACCTGATCACGTCCGAGACCAACACGCCGGGTGGCAACCTCGACGGCGTCGAGTTCACGTTCCAGTCGCGGTTCTTCTTCCTGCCGGGGATCCTCAGCAACTTCGGTGTGTACTCGAACCTCGCGCTCGTGCATTCGAACATCCACGAGGTTGCGCCAGTCGGGAACCCGTATCCGATGGTGGGCCTCGCGAAGGACACCTCCGAGCTCGACCTCTTCTACAACCAGGGCGGGTTCGAGTCACGGGTCGCGATGAAGCACCACACGGCCTTCACCGTGGCGCCGACGTGGGTCGGCACGACACTGAAGGAACTGGCGCCGGAGACGACGCTCGATGCGAGCGTGTCGTACCAGTGGAGCCAGATGTGGACGGTGCGCCTCCAGGGCCACAACCTGACCAACGAGCGGGCGCGCTTCTCGAGCGACAACAACCCGCAGAACCTGTCGAACGACGGCGGCTACCAGGTGTATGGCCGCTCGTACCTGCTCGATGTGGGTGTGAGGTTCTAGGGAACGACGGCGGGGTCGCGTAACGCGATCCCGCCGGATTCCCGCGGGCGCCATCGGCGCCCGCGCTTGCGTCTAGGGATCGACGCCCAGGGTCGCGAGGTACTCATCGTACGTACCCCGGAAATCCGCGATCTGGCCGTCCGGCTTGATCTCGAGGATGCGCGTCGCGAGACCGCTCACGAACTCGCGGTCGTGCGAGACGAAGATCAGGGTTCCGACGTACTTCTCGAGCCCGATCTGGAGCGACTCGATCGTTTCCATGTCCATGTGGTTCGTCGGCTCGTCCATCAAGAGGACGTTCGGCTTCGTCAGCATGAGCTTGCCGTACGTCATCCGCCCTTTCTCGCCGCCCGACAGCACCTTGACCGACTTCTTGGTCTCGTCGCCTGAGAAGAGGAGCCGCCCGAGCGTCGCGCGTACGAGCTGGTCGTCGTCGGCCTTCCCCGTGTACTGCGACATCCAGGAGAGGAGATCCATCTTCGAGTCGAACTCGGCCTGCGGATCCTGCGGCATGTACCCGACCTGGGCGTTCTCCACCCAGGCGATCGTGCCCGCGGTCGGCTTGAGCTCGCCGGCGAGGCAGCGCATCAGGGTCGTCTTGCCGGCGCCGTTCGGACCGATGATCGCGACGCGATCGCCGGCTTCGATCATGAACGAGACGTTGTGCAGCACGTCCTTATCGGTGCCGGGATAGCGGAAGCCGAGCTTCTGCACCGTCACCGCGGAGCGGTAGAGCTTCTTGGCCTGCTCGAAGCGGATGTAGGGGTTCTGGCGCGAGGAGGGGCGGATCTCCTCGATCTTGATCTTCTCGAGCTGGCGCTTGCGCGACGTCGCCTGGCGGGCTTTCGATGCGTTCGCGGAGAAGCGCCGCACGAACTCCTGCAGGTCCGAGATCTTGTCGCGCGCCTTCGCGTTCGCAGACTCGACGCGCTGGCGCGCCTGCACGGAGGCGAGCATGAAGTCGTCGTAGTTGCCGGGGTAGATCTTGAGCTGCTGAAAGTCGAGGTCGGCGATGTGCGTGCACACCTGGTTCAGGAAGTGCCGGTCATGGCTGATGATGACCATCGTCGCCTTGTAGTTGTTGAGCGCGCGTTCGAGCCAGCGGATCGAATTGATGTCGAGGTTGTTGGTCGGCTCATCGAGCAGGAGGACGTCAGGCTGCGAAAAGAGCGCCTGCGCGAGCAGTACCCTGAGTTTGAGGCCGGGCGGGACCTCGCGCATCGGTCCGTTGTGGCGCGCCTCATCGATACCCGCGTCGGTGAGGATGCTCGCGGCGCGGGCCTCGGCATCGTAGCCGCCGTACTCGGCGATCGTGCCCTCGAGCTCCGCGGCCTTCATGTAGTCATCGTCGCTCGCGTGCGCGTCGGCGTAGATGAGATCGCGTTCCTTCATCGCGTGCCAGAGCTCGGCGTGTCCCTGCAGGACGACGTCCAGCACGCGCTCGTCCTCGTAGGCGAACTGGTTCTGGTTGAGCTTGCCCATGCGCATGCCGGCCTGGAGCATCACGTCGCCGCTGCTCGGCTCGAGCTCGCGACCGAGCACGCGCATGAGGGTCGACTTGCCCGAGCCGTTCGCGCCGATGAGGCCGTAGCAGTTGCCGTCCGAGAACTTGACGGTCACCTGCTCGAAGAGGGGCTTCGCGCCGAACTGGATCGAGACATTGGAAGTAGCGAGCATGGACGTCCAACCAAAGCGATTCGCGGCCGGCCCGGCGGCTCGATCGAGTGTCAGGGGGCGGCGCCGAGACCATCCGGAAGGCGGGTGACGGCGCCGATGCCGCTCGGTGCGGCAGGCCGGAGCGGGTCCGGTTCGGGCTGCGCGATTCTAGCCGAGGAGGCCGCGGGCCGCCGCGGTTTCGGATCAAACGCAAGCCCGCGTAACCTAACGGTTTTCCGGCGTGATTCCGGGTACCGAGCGAGCCGGCAGGCCCGCTACGAAGGCGCGGATGTCGGCCGCCATCAGCTCCGGCTCCTCGTGCGCGGCGAAATGGCCGCCCGCGGGCATCTCGGTCCAGCGGACGACGTCGTAGCCGCGCTCGACGTAGGGGCGTGGCGGTAGCCAGACCTCGCGCGGAAAGTGCGCGACCGCGACCGGGGTGCGGATCCGGTCGGTCGGCCCGAATTGCAACGGCTTCCGGCGGCCTTCCCAGTAGAGGCGCATGGCGGAGGGCATGGAACCCGTGAACCAGTAGATCGAGACCGTCGTCAGGAGCTCATCCAGCGTGAAGCGATTCAAGACGTCCCCGTCGCAATCGCTCCAGGCCCGGAATTTCTCGATGATCCACGCGGCGAGTCCGAGCGGTGAGTCATTGAGAGCCGCAGCGAGCGTATCGGGCTTGGTCGACTGGAGGTGCGAGTAGCCGCCTTCCTGCTCGAGCCATGCCGCGCGCTGGCTGAGGTACGACTGCTCCTCCGGCGCAAGCTGCGCGGGGTCCGGCACGTGCGGCCGATAGGACCCCGGGATGAAGTTGAGGTGCAGGCCCCTGAGTCGCTCGGGGTGCCGCTGCGCGAGCGCCGTCGAGACTCCGGCACCGATGTCCCCACCGTGTGCGATGAACTCCGGGTAGCCGAGCGCGCCCATGAGCGTGACCCAGTCATCCGCGATCGCCTGCACGTTCGTTCCGAAGGTCGTCGGTGGGGCGGAGAACCCGTAGCCCGGTAACGACGGAATGACGACGTCGAACGAGACCTCGTGAGGCAGGCCGTCCGCGGCGGGATTCGCCAGGCGCTGCCCGAGCGGCAGGAGCTCGACGAACGTGCTCGGCCAGCCGTGCGTCAGGACGACAGGCACCGGATTCCGACCGACTCCCTTGAAGTGCACGAAGTGAATCGCGCCGGCCTGGCCTTCCGCCGTGAACTGCGGCAGCCGGTTGAGCGCTGCCTCGATCGCCCGCCAGTCGAAGGCGCGGCGCCAGTGCGTCGCAAGCGTGTGCAGGAAGGCCGCGTCCATGCCCTGCGCCCAGCCGGCGCCCGCGATGGCGGAGGGTGCGCGGAACCGGTCGAGGCGGGCACGAAGGTCCGCAAGGTCCGCGTCGGGTACCGCAATCCGGAACGGCGCGATCTTCATGGCCCTAGCACCTCTCGCGGATCGAGGGTCCCGGCACGAGCGGTGAGCCCTCTACCGCGGTCAGGGCGTGAGCAGCTGCTCGAAGAACCCGCCGAACCCGCGTGCCTTGTCGATGAAATGAATCTCGAGGATCCAGTGCCGGGGCGCCCCGTTCGCATCGGGCGCGCGCAGGTCGAGATCGTTCCCTGAGCGGATCGAGAGCCGCTTCGAATCCGCGGGCGCCGTCTCGTGCGGAAAGTGGCCGATCAGGTGGCCCGCGCTCGCGGCGCCGAATTGCCAGCCCGACTCGGTCGCGAGGTTCGCGACGTAGTCGTAGAGCCCGCCGCAGGTCAGTCCCGGGGTGCGCTCGAAATGCGTCCGTCCCCTCGCGAACGCGGTCTCGATGTCGGCCACGAGCTTGTGCTTCACGGGATCGTTACCGACGACGTAGGTCCGGCCGTAATCGGCTTCCCAGCTGTCGAAGACGGGGCCGAGGTCGAGGTATACCGAGTCGTCGGCCTCCACACGCCGATCGGGTGGCTCGTCGTAGTAGCTCAGCATCGTGTTCGGGCCCGCCCGCACGACCCGCTTGTGCCAGTGGCGGCCGACGCCGTAGTTCTTGCGCGCGAGCGCGTGGATCTCGCCACTCAACTCGCTCTCGAGCACGCCCGGCCGGATGAGTCCGCCGCTCACGATGTCCGCGAACAGGGACTCGGCCTTGGCTTGCGCTGCCAGGAGGGCAGCTTCGATGGAACTCGTCACGCGGATCACTCCCATCGGACAGTGGGCACGGCGCGGATCGATCGCGCCCGGCTCGTAAGGCTAGCGGAAATGCGCCCGGGCTGCAGCGGAAGCCCCGGAATTCCCCGCCCCGTGTCGGCGCCCGAACCTCCCGCGAGGTGCGCTCGTCCTACAGCACAGCCTCCTCGAAGACCGTACAAAGGAGGCTCGGCGCCGCACCTGGCGCGCGCCCCATCGAGAGGTTGCCATGAGCTTTCATCTGACACTCGGCCCGCTGGTTGCGCTGATCGCCGGCGTCCTGATCCTCGCGATCCCGCGGCTGCTCAACTACATCGTTGCTCTTTACCTGATCGTGATCGGCCTGCTCGGCCTCTTCGGCACGAGCGGGATGCACATCGTCTGAGTCGCCGTCGGAACTCATTCCGTCACGGGCTCATTCCGTCAGGGGCTGATCCCGTCAGGGGCTCATCCAAGGGTACTTAGCGAGCAGCTTCATCTTCGCGTTGATCGGGAACACCCGCGGATACCAGCCCATGGAGCCCGCACCCGAGGCATCGGCCGCGGCGGTCGCGCGCGCGAGCGCAACGACGTCCGCCTTGTCGAGGAGGGGAAGCCCGAGGCGCGGCAGCTGGTCGCAGCCGTGGGCGCCGTACACCTTCGACCGATCATTGAGCAGCGCCGCGAGGCGCGTGCCACTCGCGGCGTAGTCGCGCAGGTTCGCGCCCGGCAGGAACGCGTAGATCGATGACGGGTAGATGAAGTCGCCCGCGAAGAGCCGGTTCTCCGCGGTATCCAGGAGCACCACGGAATCGGGTGTGTGCCCGGGCACGCTCAGCATCTTGAGTTGCCGGCCGCCGAGGTCTATCTCGCTGTCAGGGGCGATCCAGTGCGTGACCTCGAGTGTGGGTCGCTTGAAGCCCTCGACGAAGCCGAGGAACTGGTTGAGGCCGAACGAGAACTTGCCGTCGTGCACCTGCGCGCGCAGCGCCGGCAGGTCCGGGAGCGCAATGTCCTTGAACTTGACGAGATCACCCGTGTGATCGAAGTGCAGGTGCGAGGGGAGTGCGATCACCGGGAGTGGCGTCAGCGCGTGGACGATGGGGGCGATGTCGCGAACGCCGGGCCCCGTGTCGAAGAGGAGCGCGCGCTCGCCTCCGACGATCAGGTAACTGAAATTGCATTGCCCGTAGAGCGGCTCGCCGATCGCGTACGCATGGCCGCCGAGCTCTCCGACGACGTAGTAGTCGCCAGCCCAGTGGAGGCCCGCCTCGAGTTCGGGCTTCACGGTGCTCATCTCGGGCGTGCCCCCCTTGACGTACCACTGCCAGGCTGCGACCTCCGGCATGCGCCACACGGCGAGCACCGCAAGGACCACTGCACAGGCGAGTACGCCGAGGAGTGCACGCCGAAGGCCCGCTTTCATGTCCGATCCCACGGAGGACGCGGCGGCGTCCGACGCCGCATCATAGTGCCTCGCCGGTGCGGGCGCACCGGCGAGGCGATGTCAGCGCGGGCTCGAAGCGGTAACGAGGACCGGCGTCTCGCGGTACCACTCGGGAAAGATCCGCTTCAGGTTCTCGACCTTCGGAATGTCGTTGTACGCGATGTAGGGCTCGCGGGGGTTCAGCGTCAGGTAGTCCTGGTGGTAGCGCTCCGCGGGAAAGAACCCCTTCAGGAGGCCGCTCTGGGTGACGACCGGATGTGCGAACACGTGCGCGGTGTTGAGCTCGGCGATGTAGCGATCGACGACCTCCTTCTGTGCGGCGTCGATCGCGAAGACCGCCGAGCGGTACTGCGTACCGGAGTCGGGGCCCTGTCCGTCAAGCTGGGTCGGATCGTGCGCGACCGAGAAGAAAATCTGCAGCAACGATCCGAGCGTGACGACCTTGGGGTCGTAGGTGATCTCGACGGACTCGGCATGGCCGGTGACGCCCGTGCTCACGATCTCGTAGTGGGCGGTCGAGGGGCCGCCACCGGCGTAGCCCGAGACTGCGCGACTGACGCCGCGAACGTGCTGGAACACACCCTGCACGCCCCAGAAACAACCGCCGGCCAGCACGAGTTTCTCGGGGCCTGCGGCGGCGCTGACGGTTTCATCGACGGTCGGCACGGGAACTCGCCTCGCCGGCTCCTCCGAACGCGCGAAGCTGCGTCCGGCGAGAAACACGAGGCCCGCGACGATGATCGAGAGAATCGCGACACTCCGGACGGCGAAGCCGGAATGCGGGGAAGCGGTGCGGGACGTCATGGGGATCTCCGGCGGCGAGTCGACTAACCAAAGGTGAAGGCGAATGCCTCGACACTGGGGTCGAGGAACTCGACTTCAAAGGTGCGGTCGCGGATCGCGCCCGTCTGGCGAATGAGCTGGTAAAGCCGCTGTCCGGTCACGGTGCCGCGGCCGTCCGCGTCGGTGTCGACGCCGTGGCTGGCGCCCGGGCTCGCGCCATCGAGCGTCACGCGGAACCGTACGGGCTTGCCGTCGGAACCAGGCCCCAGCACCAGATGCAGATCGCGCGCGTGAAAGCGATAGACGATCCGGCCGGGCGCACTCTCGAGCGACGCGGCCTGGCCGCGCACCATCCAACGGCCGGCGAGCGCCCAGTCGTTGAGGGCAAGCGCGGCCGGTGCCGTGAAATCGGTGGCGCGGTCGTGGACCTCGCCGCCCGGCGAGGCGAAGTGCTCGGCGCGCTCGTAGCCGACGTAGGTCTCCGGCGACCCGACGTTGCCATCGTCGGGTGCAACGCCGACGCCCGCGGTGGTGGGCTCGACGAAATCGCCGTCGGTGTCGGCGTGGCCGGCTTCGGCGAGCAGCTGCTGGATCACGGCCTCCGACTGCGCGTACTCGCCCTCGCCGAAGTGGTGGTAGCGGATCCGACCCTTCGCATCGATGAAATAGTGCGCCGGCCAGTACTGGTTCTGGAACGCGCGCCAGATCGCGTAGTCGTTGTCGACCGCGACCGGGTAGTTGATGCCGAGGTCGCGGGTTGCACGGCGCACGTTGTCGAGGTTCTTCTCGAACGCGAACTCGGGCGCATGCACGCCGATGACGACGAGCCCGTCCTTTGCGTACTTGTCCGACCATGCCCGCACGTAGGGGAGTGCCCGCAGGCAGTTGATGCACGAGTACGTCCAGAAATCGATCAGCACGACCTTGCCGCGCAAGCCCGCGGCCGTCAGGGGCGGTGAGTTCAGCCACGCGACCGCGCCCTTGAGCTCCGGCATCGCGCCCTCGACGGGGAGCGCCGTGCCTGGCCGGTTTCCCGGCGCCGCCATCATCGCGCCGCCCATCGCGCCATCCGGTGCGTTTCGATGCGGATCCGCGGCCATCATCATTCCGGGCCCCGCGCTCATGACGCCATCGGCGGCCGGTGAGTCCTTCGGCAGGCTCGACGGATGCAGGTGCCTCAGCAGCGACTCCTCGAGCGACGCGGTGCGCGCGACCGAGAGCCGCGTCAGGACGCCCGTGTCCATACCGAACGCAATCGCGACGACGCTCGCGAGCACGGCGATGCCAAGACCGCGCCGGATCCATTCGCCGGCACCGAGCGAGCGCTTGAGCGCGCCGAGGAGCCGCCCACCGATCAGGAGCGCTGCCGCGAGGGATGCGGCCGCGCCGAGGGCATAGGCGAAGAGCAGGAGCGAGGAGCTCGCCGTTGCGCCTTCAAGCGCTGCGCCCGTCAGTACGAGTCCGAGGATCGGTCCCGCGCACGGCGCCCAGAGGAGTCCGGTTGCGATGCCAAGCAGGAACGACGAGGGAATCGACGGTGCCGCTGCGTCGCCCGGACCCTGCGCGGCCGCCGACAGTCGCGCCCCGAGTGCGACGAAGGGGCGCGCGAGGAGATCGGCGAGGCGCGCGGAGAGGAGCGTGAGTCCAAAGAACGCGAGCAGCACGAGCGCCGCGTCCCGCCCGTATTGGTTGGCCGCGACCGCCCAGCCGCCGCCGACGGCGGCGAGCGTCGCGACGCCGGTGAAGGCGAGCGCCATGCCGACGAGGAGCGGCAGCGCGCTCCTCACGAAGGGCTGGCCGCTCCGCGCAAAGACGAACGGCAGTACCGGCAGGATGCACGGGCTCAGGATCGTGAGCACGCCACCCAGAAATGCGAGTACGACGATCATGGAGTTCCCGGGCTCAAGCCGGCGTCACGCGGTCGTCGCGTGAAAGGTCATCGCGACGCCGTTCATGCAGTAGCGAAGTCCGGTCGGCGGCGGGCCGTCGTTGAAGACGTGGCCGAGATGGCCGCCGCAGCGGCTGCAGTGCACCTCGATCCGCGACATCCCGAAGGCGGAGTCCGAGCGCTCGCCGACCGCGTGGCTGAGCGGCCTCCAGAAGCTCGGCCAGCCCGTCCCGCTCTCGAACTTGGTCTTGGACGAGAAGAGGTCGAGCGCGCAGCCGGCGCACGCAAAGATTCCGACGCGGTGTTCAGCGTTCAGCGGGCTCGTGCCCGCCCGTTCGGTCCCTTCCTCGCGCAGCACCGAGAACTGCGCCGGGGTCAGGAGCGCGCGCCACTCGGCGTCCGTGTGCGTCACCTCGAACTTGGCGGCGACGCCGGCGGCGGTCGCGGCGCCCCGTCGTCCGAAGAGGCCGAGGACGATGGCGCCGAGCCCGATCGAGGCACCGGTAGTCAGCAGCTGGCGTCGAGTGATGGTCATCGGCGGATCCTGGAGTGAAGAAGGGGAGCGGCCACTGGCGAGGCGGTGGCGAGGGTCGCATCGCGTCGCAGTGGGCCTTGCCGAGAGGACCGGCCGAGGGGCCGGGTTGTTACAGCTCCCGCGCGAGGGCCCACCCGGGTGGCTCGCGTAACTCATTGATTATAGGCCTGTCGAGGCGCGGCCTCGAGCGGATCGCCCGTTAGCCGTCGACGATGCGGGTCAGCGCGGCTTGCGCCGGCGCGACGCGGCTTTTTTCCGGGATGCCGGGCTTCGCCCCGGCTTCGAACGAGCGACGACCTTGGCGCCGCGCTTCCGTTGGGGTGGCGCCGGGCGTGCCTTTGCCGCTCGCGGGCTGCGCGGCCGCCGCTTCGCGGTCCGCGGCGCACCAGAGCCGAGCCGCTGCCGTTCGAGCACGACCTCGAGTTCCATGCGGATCTGCGCGAGCGTCTGCTCGCGTGACGCCGCCTGCGCACGCTCCTCCTCAAGGGCCGCTTCGCGGCGGATCAGGAGTGCGCGGGTCTCGGTCAGCGACTTCTCGGCCGACGAACGATGCCGCTGAAGTTCCTGGTTGAGCGTCTGAAGCGCCAGGACCTCCGCACGCAGCGCCGCACGCTCGGCCTCGTTCACCTTCGCCGCCGTGTCATCGCCGCCGCCGCGTCCCCGCGCACCCGACTGGTCGGCCGCGGCGAGTCGCCAGAGTTCGGTCATCATCGAGACGGCTTCTGCGGGGAATCCGCCGAGCGGCGTCTCCGCTGCGGCGAGACGTCCACCCAGTTCACGGTACCAGTCGTTGAGGTACGCCGTGACGGAGTTGGGAGAGCCGCCACCCAGGAGTTCGCGAACGCCTTCCACGGTCGGTCGCCGACCCGAGCGCAGGATCCGGTCGGCCGCCTGCCACACGCGCACACGGCTCGCCTTCGGCTCTGTTCTCGGAGTGGTACTGCTGGCCATGAGCGTCCTGATCGAGCGTAACCGGCGATCGGTGCGGATCCCGCACGCGTCGGGCGACGCGGGTGCCGCGGCGATGGGCCCCCGGAGGCACCCGGTCGTCACACTCTATTATATGGATCGGCCACGCGCCGCGCGATGCACGCCACGGGAGCCTCACGCCGCGAGCGCTAGGGCCGTTTTGTGGCCGCGTGTGCCCGATCGATGCCGCTCGAGATCAGGAAGATCCGCCCCGAGTGGTAGCCGTGCACTGGGCTCCAGCCCGAGGTGATCAGGAGTTCCGTCTGGCCGTGACCGTCGAGCGTATCCGTGCCGACGGCATCGAAGCCGAACGTCTCGCCGACGATGCGGGATGTGTACGTCTTCAAGCGCTCGCCGGTCCGCCCGTCGAAAAGAGAGGCCCGGCCACCGCTCGGCGCGGCGCCACCGTACTGCCACGCGCCGACGATGACGTCGGCGCGGCCGTCGCCATTCACATCGCCCGCCGTCGAATGTGTCGTGCCGAAGCCCTCGCCCGCCGAGTCGCCCGTGAAGGCATGGATGCGTCGACCGGTTCGGCCCGAGTAGACGTAGACCTTGCCGGCGCCGGGGCCGTGCGATGAATCCGACCAGTCCGAGGCGAAGATGTCCGCAACGCCATCGCCGTCGACATCACCGAGCACCGACACGAACATATAGCCGAGCGCCACGCCGCCGGGATCCGCATCGATGACGAAGGCGGGACGGTCTGTCAGGGAGCGGTACACGTAGACGCGACCGTGCCGGTCAGGACCCGCAGCGGGAGCGCCAACGACGATGAAGCGCTGCTTGCGATCCGAATAGCCGGAAACGGTGCTTCCAAAGCCGTCGCCCGCACGCTCGCCGGTCAGGGTGAGGAGCACGCGGCCGTCGCGGCCGGAGTACACGTAGGCGCGCCCCGCTTCCTTGCCACCGGCGCTGTTGCCCGGCGCCCCGACGATGACATCCGCGTACCCGTCGCCATCGATGTCGCCGACCGACGAGACGTGTTCGCCGAACCGGTCGCCCTTGGTGTCGCCGTGCAGCGTGAGCAGCACGCGGCCGTCGCGGCCGGAGTAGATCGTCGCGGTGTTCGCCTCGGGGGCGCTGCCGATCACGTCCGGGATCCCGTCGCCGTTCGTATCGCCGGCGGCTTCGATACCGCTGCCGAGCTGGTCGCCGGGCGCGCCGTCCACCTGCCAGAGGAGCGCGCCCGACCGTCCCGAGTACACGTAGATCCGGCCGGCGTTCTCCCCGCCGATGGCCTTGGTCGGTGCCGAGGTCACGAAGTCGTTGACGCCGTCGCCGTCGACGTCGCCGATGACCCGGGCGATCCAGCCAAACTGGTCGTTCGGTGCCTCGCCGTCCCACTCGCGGATGACGTTCACGTCCTCGACGAAGGGGTGCGCGAACTCCTCGGGCTTCGGCTGCAGCGCGGCGTAGCGCTCATCGGTCCTCAGCGGCGCGACGTCGGGCTCGATGCCGAGCTCCGTCATGTCCACCCGACCGGTCGCGCGCGCCTTGGCGAACCAGCTGAACGCGCGTTCGCGATCGCCCGCCTGCGCCGCGGCGATGCCGAGCGCGAGGAGAGGTGCGGGATTCTCGGGCTCGAGTGCAAGCGCGCGCGCATACGCGCTCGTCGCCCGGTCCGCGTGGTGGAGTTTGAGCTCCGCGGCTCCCAGCAGTCGCCACGCGCGTGCGTTGGAAGCGAGTGCCGTCATCGCGGGTTCGAGCGCCTTGACGACGCCGTCATAGTCCGCGTTCTGAAGCGCCGCGTTCGCAGCCGCGAGCGCATCCTCGCTGCCACTCGAGCCGAGCGCGCTGGCAAGGCAGAGGCACGAGGCCATCGATAGGGCGAATACCGCGCGTAGGCGCACCGTCAACCGCCCGCGAATAGCCATGTCTCCAATCCCCTGGTGCGTGTCGAATCGTGGCCGCGCGACATGCGCCTCACGAGCGACCGCTGAAGTACGAGTCTCGATGGCGGCACGCCCCTCGCGGGGGCATTTCTTGCGAGACGCCGTGCTCGCGAAGCGCTAGCTAGTCGAACCAGCGCGAGGTACCGGCGAGGGCGGACGGGGAGCCTTCGGGGTCCGCGGGCGTCGCGGCAGGGCGGGTCCGCGTGGTCCGGCGAAGCGCCGCCTGGCTGATACCTGCCGCGCGCAGCTGCCGGAAGAGCGTGCTGCGCGTGCCGAATCCGACCGCGTCGGCGACGGCCGTCACGGACATCGAGCTCGTGGCGAGCAGGCGGCAGGCGGCGCGGATGCGCTTGCGGTTGAGGTAGACCGAGGGCGTCACGCCGTGCACCGCCTTGAACGTCCGCAACAGGTGGAAGCGCGACAGGCGCGAGGCCGCCGCGATCTCGGCGAGCCCGATCGGTTGCCGGTAGTGGCTCTGCATGAACGTGAGCCCAAGCCCGAGTCGGCGATAGAGTTCCTTGCGCGTCGCCGCGCGCGCGGACGGCACCGCCGCCGCCGCGACGCGATCTTCGCCCGGCAGCCGAAGCATGCGTGCGAGCAGGAAATGGAGCTGCTCCTCGATCCAGAGCTCCTCGGCGTCGCCCGCGGCGACGTGCCGGTGGATGTGCCGGAGCACCGGCGTGATGCATCGATCGTGCGGACGCAACTGCTCGGCGAACTCGACCGGGACGGATGCCTCGTCCGGCGTCGAGTCGAGGAGGCGCGCGGTCGAGATCGTGAGCGCCCGTCTGACGTCCTCCACGAGGCCCGGCCGGAAGAAGATCGTGAAGGAATGGACGGGCTTCAGTGACCGGACGCGGCTGCCATAGGTGCGGTTCGCGTTCAGGATCAGAAAGGAGTCGTCGTCGACCGCGATGCGCCGGCCGTCGACGAAATACTCCTCCTCGCCCCCCGACGCCGCCTTGATGGACAGGAGTTGCCGGTACTCCGGGTACTCGACCGAGCGCGTCGAGGCCGAGATGACCGCATTTTCGTGGCCCCAGCGCGCGTAGAACCGCGGCCGGAAGGCCGGGTCCCAGGTCGCGGGCATTTCTCGATAGATCATGCGGATACCTGCGGCGACCCCCGAGGGTACGCTCCCGGGAGCGTAGCGCGACCGTACCGCCGGATGATGCAAATCGTGCTTTGTTGGCCGGCGCGCCCGGCCCCTGCAATACCCGGGTGTCGGGTCGTATAGTGGGGCGACCCAGCCATCGGGGCGCCCAGACCCCGAGCCCGCGGCGCCACCCCCCGGAAGTTCCCCATGACCCGACGAGCCCTGCCCCTTGCCGCGCTCCTCGCCACCGGAGTCGCATTTCTTGCGATTTCCGCGGCGGCCGCGAAGCCGGCGCACCCTGCCGCGCCTTCGCGCCTCGTGAGCTGGACGATCGACATCACGCTCGAGGTCGTGGCCGCGGATGCCCCACCCGTATTCCACGCCGGCAGCCACGATCGACTCCGCATCGTCTACGACGCCGCACAGGTCTCATCTGCCACGGGCACGGTACGCATCCTGGGCCTTCAGCACTGGATGGACGGCCACTGGTCCTCGCCCGCCTCCCAGCCGACGAGCGAACAATCGATTCTCAACGTCCGCGATCGAACGCTCGATTTCCAACGAACCGTCACGCACGGCGCGCCGATCCTGATCGCACTGACGCCGCTCAACTGGAGCGCCGTGTACTCGCAGAAGGACGGCCACGAGATCATCGGCGGGCGCTACGAGCTCGACCCCGCGGGTCCCGTTCCCTGCGACGCCAGGATCTGGGCGACCACGGGCGAGTGCGAAGCCCGGCCGCTTGCGAATCCCTGAATCGACCCGAGGAGTGGACCATATGCAGTTCAGTGAAAATCGTCGCAAGCTTCTCCGCGGCGCGGCGATGGCGATCGCCGCTCCCATGCTCAACCTGGGCGCCCACCGGGTATTCGCGGCCACCGACCGGACGTACTCGACGCGCGTCGTCGATCTCGTCCGTCGCTCGCTCGTCATCGACATGCTGGCGCCCCTGACGCTGACGTTCACGCCGGAGAAGCCCGCCGCGACGCTCTCGCCCGCGGAGGTCGCGATGTTCCGCGAGTCCGGCATCAACGTGTTCCACCACTCCGTCGGCATCGGTGCGTACGCCGATGTCATGGAGTTCATGGCGGCGTGGAACGGCTTCGTCGGCCGCAACAGCGACGTATTCACGATCGTCAACCACATCGGCGACCTCGACCACGCCAAGGCCACCGGCAAGATCGCCGTGATCATGGGGCAGCAGGATGCCGATCACTTCCGTACGCCCGCCGACGTGAAGTCGTTCTACGCGCTCGGCCAGCGCGTCTCGCAGCTCACCTACAACGCGCAGAACCTGCTCGGCTCGGGCTCCACCGAACGCATCGATGGCGGTGTGACGGACTACGGTATCGAGATCATCAAGGCGATGAACGAGGCCGGCATGCTGGTCGACGTGTCGCACTCCGGGGACCGGACCACGCTCGATGCGATCGAGCTCTCGGCCAAACCCATCGCCATCACGCACTCCAACTGCCGCGCGCTCAACAACCATCCGCGGCTCAAGACGGACGAGGCCATCAAGGCACTCGGCGCGAAGGGCGGCGTGATGGGAATCTCGGGCGTGCGCATGTTCGTGAAGGCGACGGAACCGACCACGATCGAGGACATCGTCGATCACATCGACCACGTCGTGAAGCTGACGAGCGTCGAGCACGTCGGCATCGGCTCGGATTCGGACCTGCTCGGCTACGACAAGATGCCGCCCGAGCTCAACAAGCAGCTGCGCGCCGGCTACAAGGCGAGCTATGCGTTCCGGGAGCGGATCGACATCGAGGGCTTCGACCATCCGAGGAAGGTCTACGACCTCACGGATGCACTCATTCGTCGCGGCTACAAGGACGCCGACATCCAGCTGATCCTCGGCGGCAACTTCCGCCGGCTGCTGGCCGGGACGTGGGTCTAGCGCCGGGAGGTCAACGGACAGGCGCGGAGCCGACGCTCCGCGCCAGACCCGGTATCAGACGAGCGTGCGCTTGAAGAGCGACCCGAGCTCCTTCCAGGCCCGCTCGGCGGATGCTTCGTTATAGAGGGGCTTGCCGTCCGCGAGCGGCATGTCCTTCATGCACCAGCCGTGCAGGGCGCCCTCGTACACCTCGATCTTGGCCTCGAGCTTCGCCGCCTTGAACGAG